>CANGLL010000007.1 GCA_947454605.1 Methylococcaceae bacterium
ATTCGTTTTGTAAATTAAACACGCGAATTTGAGCTATTTTTTTATCGGTCACTAGCGCAGCACAATAATCTTGCTTTATAGGTATCTCATGTATAAACCAGTCATCTATAACACCGGTGTCTTCGGGGATATTATTAAATACATTTATATTCATTGGATTAATGACGCAACGATCTAACCCGAGTGCAATGCCATGTCCTGTCGCTTTTACAAAAGCTTCTTTACGCGTCCAAAATTGGTAAAAAGCTTTTATCTGCTCTGGCTCTGATAACTGATTCCAATAATCTTGCTCAACCTGCGCAAAGCATTTAGACACTAAGCCCCGTATATTTTTTCGAGGCCTAATGCACTCAACGTCTATACCCAACTGGCAATCTGTAGCAATTGCAATAATAAAATGTTCAGCGCTATGACTTATATTGAAGACTAATTTAGGGTAATCACCTAAATACGGCTTTCCAGTCTGTGATCTATTGATAACTAAACGTTCAGGCGGGTGATTTAAAATCAATCCTAATTGATAGCGTAATAGGCCATGTATATGCACATATTCGTTATGCCTATTCTTACTACGCACTTTTGATGCTATTACTTGCTCAGCCGAGTCCAATACTGACCAATGTCGTTGATAATTAATATCCTCAAAACTTAGATCACCCTGCCATACCGAGATGTAATCAGAACTCATCATGGCATAACTACCGCGCTACCTTCGCCCCGCTTGTCACTGGCGGCAGATAATGACTTGGTTGTTTTATCGAGTAAAACAGCATGCATATCACCATAAGGATGCGGTACGACTTTTAAATGATGACCTAAAGATTCAAGCGCTTTAATGTCAGTTGATGAAAAAGCGGATGCTTCATATTCTATGACGTCAGGCATAAATTGATGATGATAACGCGGTAAATTGACCCAAGACTTAGGGCCATTTCCTTTTGCAAAATCTAATGCGGCCAAAAGTACCATTGAAATAATTTTACTTCCGCCTGGAGTTCCTAATACAGCCACTGCTTTATCCGTTTCTAAAAACGTCGGGGACATGCTCGATAACATCCGCTTCCCGGGGGCAATGGCATTGGCTACACCCCCCACAAATCCATAACCGTTCATAGCGCCCGGTTGGCTATCGAAGTCATCCATTTCGTCATTTAATATGACACCTGTACCTGGCGCAACAAATGCAGATCCAAATGAAAAATTAATACTTAATGTAGCTGCGACACGATTACCTTCTTGATCTATGATAGAAAAGTGAGTGGTATTACTGCCTTCATTATGAATATCAATTTGCCCAGATAATTGATTACTAGGGAGTGCTTGATCTAATCGAAGCGAACTAAGTAACCCCGCCGCATAATCCTTATTAATTAGGCGGTCAACTGGGATTTCTATAAAATCAGGATCGCCAAGATACAAGCTTCTATCATGGTAAGCGCGTTTCATTGCTTCTACAATAACGTGATGTAGCTGGTTATCTGTCAAGGTATTCAAGTCATACCCCGATAGAATATTCAAGGCTTCAATCAGTACGATACCTCCAGATGACGATGGAGACGCACTGCTCACTTTAATGCCTTTATAATTACCTACAACCGGTTTACGCTCTACTATCTGATAGGCTTCTAAATCAGCTTTGCTCCAAATACCTCCTGCCTGTGTGACACCCAAAACTAATTTATCAGCTGTTTCTCCCTCATAAAACCCGGCATGTCCCTTGTGGGCAATATTTGATAAAGTGTCAGCTAAGTCAGGTTGCCTTAAAATTGAGTAAACGGGAGGCACGTTCTTATCTTTAGTTAAAAATAGGTTTGCCGTTTCTGGATATTGCTTAATAGCATCCACTCGGGACTGGAGTATTCTCAAATAGCGCTCTCCAATAGCAAATCCAGTACTGGCATATCTGATGGCAGGTGCTAGGTCTTGTTCTAATGATAACCGTCCATATTTTTGGGCTATATGAACTAAACCGGCAGGCATTCCTGGAATGGCAGCCGCTAATGGACCCTCTAAAGATAATTTTGGAATGATATGACCGCTATTATCTATATACATATCCTTGTGAGCGGCTAATGGTGCCTTTTCTCTGCCATCAATCACCACATCAAGATTATCGGATTCTCTGTGTATTAACCAATAAGCCCCACCGCCTAACCCAGATCCGAAAGGTTCTACAACGGCTAACGCTGCACTAATCGAAACTGCAGCATCATAAACATTACCGCCTTTAGCTAATACTTCAAATCCTGCGGCAGTCGCTAATGGATGTGCACTAGCAATGGCAACCTTCTGATTATCTGCGGTGGCCCATTGTATTGTTAAGCTGTATATAAAAAAGACTACGATTAGTTTTGTCATTAAATAGCTGAGTGACTAATGAGATGATGATAATGTGAATATAACTGAGAAACTAGAATTTGTCCTAATTGTAATGTTTAGTAAAGCCTTTAGGTGATTTATGAGGGATTTTGCAGCGGATAAAATGTACTAGATTGTGAATTTGACTTTATAAGTCTAATCCAAATGGATTACGCAAAAAAAAAGCCAGAGACAATGAATCATCTCTGGCTTCTTTTGATTAGATAGGGTCATATTACCCTTTATATTAACTTTCATGAGTTAACATAGGGCGTTAGACTTTTTACAAACCAACACATTGTTAGAACTGTCCAACTTTTGTGCTTTTACCAGCCATACTTAAGCTACTTAAGATTGCAGCTGTTGCGAATAATGTAGAAGAAATAATAAATTCGCCAGAAATAAAACCCACTATACCTGTTAAAAATATAGCACCCGTTAAAATATCTTTTTGTAAATCAGTCATCAGTAGATCCTCGTTATTAATATAGAAAGTAGTTTTCATAAACTATGGGTTAACTATACAGAAGACTCATATTGTTGACAATAGAAAATATAATATATTAATTGTTTCAAATTAATTAATAATAAGCAAACACAGACAGCTCAGGGGTTTTACTAGGTATTCTTATTCTAAAGACTAGCTTTAAAAGTACGCATCAATGCAATAAAAGCTAAGAAATCATACAATCCATGGATAATAATCGGAACCAATAAGTTAGATTCACCTGTAATGGTTAACGATAAGCCCAAATAGACACCGACTAGTGTTGCTAATATCGCATATAGCGGTGTAACCGCATGAACCAAGCCAAAAATCAAATTACTGACTATTAACCCAACCATTGCTCCCCAAGAATTTTCTATCCATGGTTGTATAACACCTCTAAATAGCACTTCTTCTGAAAAACCCGCAATGGCGGCTAATATGAACAAATCAGTCCAGTGATAGCTATGTAACCCCGGGCCTAATGTTCTTAGCAATAAGTCTTTTATACTTGATACGGAATTATGCTGAATGTTCTCCATAGAAATAAACATGATATATAAAGGTACGGTTCCTATTAGGCCACAAATAATGGCACTTTCGGAAAAATGGAGATTTTGAAAAGGATTTATATCCGCTATTAAGCCCAACCCTATAGCAACCAATGTTAGCGAAGCTTCGAAAAGACAAGCCGATCTAAAAAACTGTTCAACACTAAATAAGGATTTTTGCATAATAGGTCAATAAATTAAAAGGTGAGAAAATTGAATAGGGTAAAATGCGGCTTTATTTATCAGGGATAACAACAAAACATGCAATGTTTCATTCACAAAAGCTTAAAAAAGGAATTTCTTTACCTTTACACAGTCAGTAAAGAAGATTTCTCAACTATTCCGGAAGAGTTATTAACTAACCTTGGAAAATTGGAACTTGTTATGGAACTAGATCTAACCGAAGATCGAAAACTGGCAAGAGAAGATGCTTCTAAAGTGATGAACAGTCTGAAGACAAAAGGTTATTTTGTACAACTGCCACCTACAAACAAAACATCTTGATATAACGATATGGGGTTGTTTACGCTTTAGGTAAAGTCACGCCGCGTTGCCCTTGATACTTACCACCGCGATCTTTATATGAGGTCTCACACACCTCATCACCACCAAAAAACAACATCTGGGCTACGCCTTCGTTAGCATATATTTTAGCTGGCAAAGTCGTTGTATTAGAAAACTCTAAAGTAACATGACCTTCCCATTCAGGTTCTAGCGGCGTAACGTTAACAATGATACCGCACCGAGCATAAGTCGATTTACCTAAACAAACGGTTAATACATCCCTTGGAATCCGAAAGAATTCAACGGTGCGTGCTAATGCAAATGAGTTAGGTGGAATAATACACACATCGGATTTAACATCTACAAAACTATTAGGGTCAAAGTTCTTAGGATCAACAATCGCTGAATTAATATTAGTAAATATTTTAAACTCATCTGAACAACGTACGTCATAACCATAACTTGATGTGCCATAGGAAATTACACGTCCTTGCTCTGAATCACGCACTTGACCACTTTCAAATGGTTCAATCATCCCGTGTTGTTCCGCCATACGACGAATCCATTTATCTGACTTTATACCCATACTTTTTAATTCTCTCACTACTCACAATTAGTTAAATTTTCACATAGAGTGGCATCTGTTACAAGTTAAATACCAGTCTTATGTGTTCTGCACCGTAATATTTGGAAAACGTGAACTATAATCTTTAGTCGTTAATGCTAGTTTAGCCGCAGTTTTTCTTGCAATATCTTTATATAGTTCAGCGGCCTTGCCATTAGGATCAGCCGCGACAGTGGGTTTACCAGAATCAGCGTTCTGACGAATATGTATATCTAAGGGTAATGCACCTAAGAAATCAACATTATTCTTTTCAGACATTGCAATGCCGCCACCAGTACCAAATATGGCTTCAGCATGACCGCATTCACTACAAATATGCATACTCATATTTTCAACAATACCTAATACGGGTACATTTACTTTTTCGAACATAGCCAGACCACGTTGAGCATCTATCAAGGCAATGTCTTGTGGCGTAGTGACTATGATGGCACCACTCACAGGAATTTGTTGAGCTAATGTTAATTGAATATCACCCGTACCCGGGGGTAAATCAATAAATAAATAATCTAAATTATCCCAGTTAGTATCTCTTAATAACTGTTGCAACGTATTCGTAGCAATAGGTCCTCGCCATATCATCGCTTGATCTGGTTCTACTAAATAACCAATTGACATGGTTTGTATGCCATAAGCCACTTTAGGTAGTAAAGTCTTGTTATCGAGACTCTCTGGCCTGCCCTCTAAACCCATCATGGTGGGTATGGACGGTCCATAAATATCAGCATCTAATATCCCTACCCTGGCCCCTTCTGCCGCTAGGGCCAATGCTAAATTAACAGTGGTCGTTGATTTACCAACGCCGCCTTTTCCTGAAGCTACTGCAATAATATTTCTGACGTTGGGTTGGGGCTTTAACGCTTTCTGTACGGCATGAGATAATATTTTAACGCAAATATCAACACTCACTTCTGTGACACCATTCAACCCTAATAACGCTTGTATTGCACAATCTTTTAACTGCTCTCGAGTACTTTTAGCAGGGTAACCAATCTCTAAAATAACGCTTACTATCGTACCTTCAATATTGATAGCCTTTACTGATTTGGAGCTTACCAAATCAAGTCCATGATTTGGATCAATCACTGTTCTTAAGATATTTTCAACATCAAGTTTCTCTATCTGTGCCATGTTTATTCCGTTTTTGATATTTGATGAGTATTGCTTTTCATAACAACTTTATGGGGGACATTCTACAGTTTTTTTTTAGAAAATCCTTTTTTAGGGCACGCGTTATCAATAGATCTGCTGTTTTTATGCGATAATCTGTCTATTAAAGCTTACGTATAATTTACACATTTACACCATGTCAGATAGAAAAATTCTAGTCACAAGCGCCCTACCTTATGCTAACGGCCCCATTCATTTAGGCCATCTGGTTGAATATATACAAACAGATATTTGGGTTCGCTTTCAGAAACAGCGCGGCAACGCTTGTTATTTTGTTTGTGCTGATGATACCCATGGCACACCTATCATGCTTAAAGCCGATAGTTTAGGTATTCCGCCCGAAGAACTCATTGTTCAAGTTGGTAAAGATCATCTTGCTGATTTTACTGAGTTTGGTGTAGCTTTTGACAACTATCACAGCACCCATTCTGAAGAAAACAAAACTTTTTCATCTTTAATTTATACCAGACTGCGTGATGCTGGCCATATAAGCTCTCGCACGATTACCCAAGCTTTTGATCCTGTAAAAAACATGTTTTTACCCGATCGGTTCATTAAGGGTGATTGTCCAAAATGTGGTGCTAAAGAACAATACGGTGACGGTTGTGAAGTTTGCGGGGCGACTTATTCCCCCACTGAACTTAAAAATGCTGTATCTGCCATTTCAGGCGAGAAACCCATAGAAAAAGACTCTGTACACTATTTCTTCAATTTAGCTGATTTTACCCAGATGCTAACTGATTGGACACGTGCAGGTCATTTACAACCTGAAGTGAAAAATAAACTCGCAGAATGGTTAGACGGTGGTTTACAACAATGGGACATCTCTAGAGACGCGCCCTATTTTGGTTTTGAAATTCCAGATGCACCAGGCAAATACTTTTATGTTTGGTTAGATGCACCTATTGGCTATATGGCCAGCTTTAAAAATTTATGTGATAAAAAAGCCCTCAATTTTGACGAGTTTTGGGCTAAAGATAGCACAACTGAGCTTTATCATTTCATTGGAAAAGACATCATTTATTTCCATGCCTTATTCTGGCCAGCCATGCTGAATGGTTCGAACTTTAGAACACCGAGTGCAATTTTTGCACATGGTTTCTTAACTGTGAATGGCGAAAAAATGTCTAAATCGCGCGGCACATTTATTACTGCCCGTACCTATTTAGATCATTTAAACCCTGAGTACTTGCGTTATTATTTTGCCGCAAAATTAAGCGCTGGCGTAGATGACATTGATTTAAACTTTGATGATTTTACGCAACGCGTTAACTCTGATTTAGTAGGTAAAGTGGTTAATATTGCCAGTCGTTGCAGTGGTTTTATCAATAAACGCTTTGCCAATACCTTATCGGCTAATTGTTCTGAAACTGAACTCTTTAAAGAGTTTATTGCAGCTAACGAAACCATTGCCAACTTTTTCGAGGCGCGTGAATTTGGCAAAGCCATGCGGGAGATCATGGCGCTTGCAGATAAAGCAAACCAATATATCGATGAAAAGAAACCTTGGATAATCGCTAAACAAGAAGGCCAAGAATCAGAACTGCATGAAGTCTGTTCAACCAGTCTTAATTTGTTCAGATTGCTAGCTGCCTACCTTAAGCCTGTTCTCCCTGCCTTAACAACAGAAGCAGAAAGCTTTTTAAATATCGAATCACAAACTTGGCCAACAATAGATACATTGCCATTAACACATCATCAGGTTAATGACTTTAAACCTTTATTGACGCGCGTCGAAGCGGATAAGATTACGGCTATTGTTGAAGCATCTAAAGATAACTTAGAAAAAACGGCCAGCACAGTTAAAGCCGAGCCGATCAAGGAAAAACAATTTGAACCTATCGCTGATACGATTGATTTTAATGATTTCGCAAAACTAGATTTACGTATCGCAAAAATACTCAAAGCCGATAATATTGAAGGGTCAGATAAATTATTAAATCTTACCGTTGATATTGGTGATGAGACACGTACGATATTTGCCGGTATTAAATCAGCATATGCCCCAGAAGATTTAGAAGGAAAACTGACTTTAGTTATTGCGAATTTAGCGCCCAGAAAAATGCGCTTTGGTACTTCTGAAGGGATGGTATTAGCCGCAGGGCCTGGCGATAAAGAGATCTTTATCTTAAGTCCCGATACGGGGGCAACCGCAGGAATGCGCGTTAAATAAGCTTAAACAAAAAAGGCCGATCGTCATAAACGCCGGCCTTTTATTATCTAACTGAATACTCGTTTATTTTGGTGCTGAAGCTTTCTCTTCAGTTGCATTAGCATCAGCCGATGCTTTTTCATCTGCAGCCGCCTTTTCTTCAGCTGCTTTATCTTTTAGTTGTTCTTCAGACTCTGAAATTACAGTGGTATAACACTCTACTAAACTTTCTGTGTAATTTGCATGGGCTTCAGCAAACGCTTTTGGTGAGCCGAATTCTACTCTTAACTCATCAAGTGTCTTTTTAGGGTCTGCAGACTTAGGTAAAGTAAGCATTTTTGTATAATTTCTATAGGCTTGTAAACGTTCTGGATCAATTGGAAAAATACCTGGCATATTTGCGGTTGTCTTTTCAAATACACACTTAGCCATATACTCTGGTGCAATTTTATAATCTTTTATATCTGCTTCTTTATGCATTTCTTCTAATATAGCAGCTTCGTATTGTTGCTTATCGGCACAGCCCGTCAGCAATATTGCTGATACAGAGAGCATTATTATTCTTTTCATTATAGTTACCGTTATTGAGTAGTGAATAAAATTATCTTATTTATAAGCTTATCTTTATATAAATCAAGATAAGTGGTTGGGATTTAACCCATCTCTTGTTGTGCTTGTCTTATCCAAGCTTCGGCTTCTGCATTAATATCAGCCGCTTTACGCCCTTTTGTTTCAATGATAGGTCCGATTTTAACTTTAATAACACCAGGATATTTAAAGAAACTATAACGCGGCCAAAAGTCTCCGGCATTATGCGCAACGGGTGTAACAGGATAACCTGTTTTGTGGGCTAACATAGCACCTCCCACATTAAACTTTAGCAAATCTTTAGGTGCAGCCCTTGTACCTTCCGGAAAAATAAGCACAGATAAGCCTTCTTTCAAATAACGTTCGCCTTGGGTCAACAAGGATTTTAAAGAAGATCTTTGATTTTTGCGATTAATAACAATCGACTTTAGTGCTAATAGCGACCAACCCCATATTGGAAAGTAGAGTAATTCTTTTTTTATAACGACAGAATGTGGAGGCAATATATATCTTAAGGCTAAAGTTTCCCAAGCTGATTGGTGATTACTCAAAAAAATAGTCGGTTGTTTAGCATCAACATGTTCTAAACCCTCCACTTCAAATGTGAGATGGCAGAATACTTTTGTCATCCAACCCACAACGGCACACCACCAATAACCGAATTTCCATCTCACTCTAAAAGTAGTTACTAGACCTAGAATGATTAGGACGCCTACAACCGTAGCAGTAGAAAATATGCCAATGAACAATAAAGTAGAACCTAAACGGTTTTTTGGTCTAGGGTCTTGCGATGATGAATTTTGCGGCTTCATATAAGTTTTCAAATACCAAAGTTGTTAATTGTGGATTGTTTAATAAAGTTTTTTCACCTTTACCCGTTCTCACCAAAATAGGGAGAGCGCCGACTACTGATGCAGCTTGCAAATCTCGCAGAGAATCACCAATGACTGGTACATCAGATAAATCGGTCAAGTAATCCCTTGCAAAATCTAATAGCATGCCAGGCCTAGGTTTACGACAATTACAAGCATCATCAGGACCATGCGGACAATAATAAATAGCTGAGATGAGGCCACCCTTTTCAGCAACCAAAGTCTGCATTTTCTTATGAATTTTATCTAACGTAGTAACATCGAACAATCCTCTCGCAACACCTGATTGATTAGTCACTACAACAACGCGATAGCCGTGTTCATTTAATAATGCGATCGCCTCAAGACTTCCCGGTATTGGAAACCATTCTTCAGGGCTTTTGATAAAAGCATCAGAATCTTGGTTTATAACCCCATCTCGATCTAATAGTATGAAGCGTTCTTTAAGCATAGTTAATGCTATCAATTATGCTTGCAATTTAGAAATGTCAGCGCATGTTAAAAACTGATCAGACAATGAGCTCAATAATGCCAATCGATTAGCGCGTAATTCTAAGTCATCACTCATGACCATCACATTATCAAAAAACGCATCAACGGTAGATCTTAACTGCGCTAATCGATTTAATGTACCTTGGTAATCACGTTGAGCCAACAAGGGTTGAATATCAGTGCCGGAAGCAGTTGCTGCTTTCAATAACTCAAGTTCTGCAACTTCAACCAACTGACCGATTGCAACAGCAGGTTTAGTCTCAGATTTTTTAAGAATATTACTAATACGTTTATTTGCAGCGGCTAAACTTTCTGCTTCTGGTAATTGTCTAAAGGTTTTAACTGCAGCCAAACGTTGCATAAAATCTAATGGATCTGTCGGTTTAACACTGATTACCGCATCAAACTCATCTGCACTATAGCCTTTATCTAAACAATAGCCTTTTAAGCGCTCGAAAATAAAATCAATCACTAGACTTTGGGTCTTTTCTTTATCAAATTCATGCGTAAACAATGACGCTGAATAGGCGATTAACTCACAAATATCTACAGTAAGATTATTCTCGATTAAAGTTCTTAAGGCCCCTAACGCCGCTCTTCTTAAGGCATAAGGATCTTTATCACCGGTAGGTATCAAACCTGCACTAAAAATGCCTGTTAAGGTATCAATCTTTTCAGCGATGGCTAACACTTGCCCTATAGCAGTTGTTGCTGTTGGGCTACCTGATTGTTTAGGGAAATATTGTTCTTCTAGAGCATAAGCCACTTCAGTAGGTTCACCCTCAACTAAGGCATAATAACGCCCCATTAAACCTTGCAAATTACCAAACTCACCGACCATTTCAGTCATTAAGTCAGTTTTAGCTAATAAAGCCGCGCGTTTTGCTTTGGCCACATCTAATTTAAGCTGGTTAGCAATAAACTCAGATAATTGAATAACACGTTGGGTTTTTTCTGCGACGGTACCTAGTTTTTGTTGGAACACAATATTTGATAAAGAATCTACTCTATCCGCTAAAGTTTTCTTTCTATCTTGCTTCCAGAAAAATTCAGCATCCGATAATCTTGGAGTCACTACGCGCTCATTACCTTGTTGAATTGATAAGGGACGGGTACTTTCAATATTACTAAAAGTAATAAAATGCGCTAACAAACCACCTGACGCATTTTCAACCGGAAAATATTTCTGATTAGTCTGCATGGTAGTAATTAAAACTTCGGGAGGTAGTTCTAAATAACGCGGATCAAAACCACCCGTAATTGGCACCGGCCATTCATTTAAAGCGGCAATTTCTTCTAATAAATCCGCCTCAATATGCGCAATACCACCTACGGCAGCGGCCGCTTTTTGCGCAGAATCACTAATGATAGTTTTGCGTTGTTCAATATCAGCAATGACCTTGCCTTGGGTAAATAAAACGTCTTGGTAATCTTCAGGCTTAGTAATCGTTAATGTTTTAGGCGCATGAAAACGATGTCCTAAGGTTGTATTACTGGTAGTTAAGCCTAAAATTTCAGTAGAAATAACTTTTTCACCATAAAGCAAAACAGCCCAATGTACAGGTCTAACAAATTCTGTGCTAAAACTTCCCCAACGCATGCGTTTAGCAATGGGTAGAGCCGCGATACTTTGGCGAATAATGTCAGGGATTAAGTTTTCAGTTGCCTGGCCTTTAACCACTTGTGTAAACGCTAACCACTCACCTTTATCGGTTTTTAAACGTTCTAATTGCTCAAAAGTAGTGCCACAACTAGCAGCAAAGCTCGAAGCCGCTTTACTTGGTGTACCGTCTGGTGCAAAAGCGGCTTGAATAGCGGGACCGCGTTTTTCTACCGTTTTATCCGGTTGCGCACTGGCTAAATTCTCAATATAAACCGCTAAGCGTCTGGGTGTAGCAAAAGCCTTACTGGCTGTAAAAGGTACATCTGCGTCTTGCAAGCCTTTCACAATGCCATCTAATAAAGCCGTGCTTAATTTTACTAGGGTTTTTGGTGGTAATTCTTCTGAACCTAATTCAAATAATAAATGATTACTAGTTGTCATGATTATGCTCCTTGCTCAGTCAACATGGGGAAGCCTAAAGATTCTCTACGCGCATAATAGGCTTCTGCTACCGCTCTTGATAAAGTACGCACTCTAAGAATATAACGCTGACGCTCTGTCACAGAAATAGCATGGCGAGCATCGAGTAAATTAAAGGTATGCGAGGCTTTTAAAACCATTTCGTAAGCTGGCAAAGGTAAATTAGATTCAATTAACTTTTGGCATTCTTGCTCATAGGTATTAAAACATTTGAACAAGAAATCAACATTAGCGTGATCAAAGTTAAACGCTGACATTTCTACTTCATTTTGGTGAAATA
This sequence comes from Methylococcaceae bacterium, assembly GCA_947454605.1. GTDB lineage: Bacteria > Pseudomonadota > Gammaproteobacteria > Methylococcales > Methylomonadaceae > Methylobacter_C. The sequence goes on from CANGLL010000007.1 coordinate 12,163, forward strand.
CATCACCATAAGTCACAACGCCCTGCGGACCATTTGTCCAAACTAAGTCATAAACGCTATTAACGCCTTGTAAATACATGGCAATACGCTCTAGACCGTAAGTGATTTCACCACTCACTGGCCGGCACTCTAAACCACCTACTTGTTGAAAATAAGTAAACTGTGTTACTTCCATACCGTTCAGCCAAACTTCCCAACCTAAGCCCCAAGCACCTAAAGTCGGAGACTCCCAGTTATCTTCAACAAAACGGATATCATGTTCCAATAAATCTAAGCCAAGATGGCGTAAAGAACCTAAATAGAGCTCTTGGATGTTATCTGGAGAAGGTTTTAACAACACCTGAAACTGATAGTAATGTTGTAAGCGATTAGGATTTTCACCATATCGACCATCAGTAGGTCGTCGAGAGGGTTGCACATAAGCCGTATTCCAAGGCTCTGGACCAATCGCTCTTAAAAATGTCGCTGGATGAAAGGTGCCGGCCCCCACTTCTTGATCTAAAGGCTGTAATAAAATGCAACCGTGACTAGACCAATAGTTTTGTAGACTTAAAATAAGTCCCTGGAAAGTTGAGGAATCATTGCTTATATTCGACACAGTATCTTCACGCTAGGCAGTAAAAAAGGTCCCAATTATAAGCTGAAATTAGTTTTTTTAGTAGGGATAGAAGGCTTTAACAAGACGTCCTTAATAAATTTATACCCGCAATACCGCTTAGTTTATTTACAATAGTAACAACCACAAAAATAATAATAAATACTGCGTGCCTATGAATAATCAAATCAGCCCTAAAACTGCTGGCTATGAACAACTGAAAAAACTAAGAACCGCATTAGCGATTTCACAAGCTATAAAACTTTCCTCTACGCTTCAGCAAGAAACAGAAGGTACTGTTTCACACGACCAAACCAAAAGAGTCACTTATCTGACTGAATTATTTTCTCGTATTCATCGTGAATTATTTCAAGACTGGAAAGATCAGGCCACCGTTAATCATCGCCCCGGAACGATGCTAGATCGTGATAAACGTAAAGAATTTCGTGTCACGATTGAAAGCTTAGTTCTAGAAAGTGAACACAACACTGAAACCGCTATATTTGATAATAACGGATTCGTCATAAGCACCGATAATATTGCTGAACGACTCGCTGTTTTTTATAAAAAAATGCGTGCCATACGGCCATTTTCTTACGGCAACAGAATTACTTTAGATTTTTTCATGACGGTATTAGCCAAGTTACCAGCCATGAAAAGCGTGTACGAACATGGCATTGATTTTAGACGTATTGATGACAAAGATTCTGTAGCCTTACATAATGAATTTAGTCAATTAAGAGAAATTACTACCGCATTTGAAAATGCGCTAAATCCTATCCATTGCAAAAGCTTACAAAACAAAGCGAACGCCTATGGCGTATGGCCAGAACACAAACAATTTGTACATGGCATCCCGTTTTTATCACACACGACTACAGAAGGCGTTCTATGCTTAGTGGCCGTTAATGGCGGCCTAGTGCCAATGAGTCGCATCGATGAATACTTATCGCTGGCCGGTAAACATTTAGCAGATTATCCCCTTTGCGAAGCAGAAAATATGCTGGGCTATTTGCCAGGCACCGAATCTATTCGTCGTAATGAGGCTTACGAAATTGACGGCATTAGTATCGGCGCAAATGGGGCCGCACCCCTCTTCTGTTTAGATATTAATATTCTTACAGGATTACGTTCACCCGCACACACTGAAGTCTTACAATTACTAAAACAATGTGAAGGAGAACAAGCAGTCATCTTCGATTTAGTGAACAATGAAAGGCTAAAAAATCGCATGTTATCCGTTGCAGAGTATGACAACCGATTAATGCGAGCTGTTGAGATTGCTTATGAACGACTCAATAAAATCATTAAAAAACTAAATACCGCTAAGGATAACGTTTTTGAAGGCAAACTTCCCGTTCATCACCCTAAATTATTTATGGCAATGGGTGGCGCTGGGGTGGGTAAGTCAGGTGTCGAAGCAACAGCCCGCGCGCATTGTCTAGATAACTTTGTCATCGCATCATTAGACGAATTTAGAAAGGAAAGCGATCTTTACAAGGTACTCACAGCGGCCAATCATCACAGTGATGACTACGTTTATGTGGAGCCATTTGCCAATAAGCTAAGAGATTCCGTTGCGGATCATGCACGCACCCATCATTACAATATATTGTATGACGGTACGGGTATACCCTACCAACCAAGATACTCAACTATTATCAGTAAATTTCAAGCCAGTGGCTTTTATACGCAAATTACAGCGGTAGATGCCTTTATCATCAAGCCCGAGGGCCGAGATGATGAATTAATTCGATCTAACGTGATCACCAGTGTTAAGGCTCGATTTGAAAAATCGGGTCGAGCGCTACCGTGGGTAGTGACAGTAGATAAACACATTAGAGCCCCAAGATCATTCTTACATGCGCTAGAAGATGAAGGCGTTGATAAAATATCCCTTTTCGCTAATGACAGCGAGAAAAATCTAAATTACTTGGTTGCAGAAAGCTTTTCTTTAACTGAAGCGGAAGTCAAAGATCTACATCATAACCAATTGAGAGGCACCTTATACGAACACCTCAAGTCTTACATCATTCATCATGCAGACTCACATTTAAAAAGCATTGCGAATAATAACTTAGCTCAACTTGATAATTTAATAGCTAGAATCCCTAACTTTAACGAAGCCAATGTGGCTTACCAAATTTACCAACGCAAGAACTACAACCGCGTATTATTAATTTACTGTGCCAAAAGAATGGTCGATTTCATGGAGAAAAGACAGTTAAACCCTAACGCCTCAGGTGAAGAAGGCTTGTTACATAAACCTGAAGTGCTTTCATTTCATGTCAGTCCTTTTGCAAAAGATCCGTGGTTAACCCAACTACAAAACTGAACGCATAAAAAAGGCGGTTAAAACTAACCGCCTTTTTGTTACTGGCTAAAAGACACTAACACTTAGTGATGACAGCCTGCACCATGAACGTGACCATGATCTAATTCTTCTTTAGTTGCCGCTCTCACTTCAACAATCTCAACATCAAACGTTAAGGCTTCACCAGCTAAAGGATGATTACCATCAATAGTAACGTTATCACCATCAATATTCACAACAGTTACGATACCAGGACCGTGACTTACATCAGCGTGAAACTGCATACCTACTTCAATATGATCGACCCCTTCGAACATATCTTTCGAAATGACTTGAACCATATCATCAGAAACAACACCATAAGCGTCTTGTGGCTCAATACGCACGTTTAATTTATCACCGACTTTTTTTCCAATCAAGGCTGCTTCAAGACCAGAAATGATATTGCCACTGCCATGTAAATAAACTAAAGCATCTCCGCCATCAGAGCTATCCAGTACCTCACCTTGGTCATTGGTTAATGTGTAATGAATTGATACCGCTGTATTGTCAGCAATTTGCATGATCTGCCCTTATGAGAGAGTGAAAAATGCAACATGATAACGATAAATATCGAGTTTGTCTGATTTTATTCAACCCATTAAAGCTTTAGCTATTTGAAAGTGAAGGTATTGTTATTTAACCTGAGCCCAATAACCCACACCAGCAACTATCCAACTAAAGACCAATAACGCCCAGGGTAACCAGTGCTGTCGATAGATAATAATGTGCTCAAGCTCATGCTCATCTGACTCAATTGTGGTGGTTTTATGATGAGATGCTTTTTTAAGCTTCCTATTGAGTTCTCTGGCTTTTTCTTTCTGCTGTTTTTTATAAAGTTCAATGCCCTTCTGAATACCTTGAGCTATCAACTTGGATTGTTCTTTAGTCTGCCCGGGTCGTTGAATGCCTTTAGTAATTCTTAATGACGCTTCCTGTGTTTGTGGCGAAGGTTTTTGATAGGCGTTTTTAGACATATTATTTCTTACCGTAAGCATTGTAGAATTGTTTTGCCGTTCTTCCATTCTTTGATGCATTCTGATGCGCAAAGTCTAAAGCTTGTTTATGCAACGCTTCTCGGGTACCGAGATAGTCAACAAAATAACTATCGATGATATCCAGATAGGTCTGAGTGTGTTGAGGATAAAAAGCCAGTCTTAAACCAAAACGGTCAGAGAGCGATATCTTTTCTTCAACCGTATCAGAATAATGCACTTCGTTATCAATCAATTGTGTAGCGAGATTGTCACTCATTTTCTCTGGTAATAAATGACGACGATTTGACGTAGCATAAAAGACCACATTTTCAGGTGGCAACTCAATAGAGCCTTCTAAAACGCTCTTCAAAGGTTTATATAGCGTATCACCCGTATCAAAAGAAAGATCATCACAGTAGAGTACAAAACGTTGTGGCAGTTCACGGATGTCATCTACAATCTCAGGAAGATAAATCAAATCTTGTTTATCAACCTCAATCAATCGTAAATCACGATCTTTGTATTCATTCAATAACGCTTTAACTAAAGAAGATTTACCCGTCCCTCGCGCGCCCCACAACAGCGCGTTGTTTGCCGGCTGACCTGATATAAAGCGCAAGGTGTTATCAAGCAATTGTTGCTTTTGGTTGTCAATCCCCAATAACTGATCAAGGCTTATTGGATCAATTTGTTTAACAGGCCGCAGAAGTTCTTTACGTTGTCGCCAAATTGCAGCATAAGTTGTATTCCAATCAATCATGTTTAAAAATACCTATAGTTGAATGATATTGCCCGTCTAATTGAATATTTGAAGAACTCAGATTTTCTAATTTTTAAAGTATTTTAGAGTATCTCATTCTTAATCGAGCCACTCCTTAGCATCAAAATACTGACTTGATTATTAAATTGACACCAATCAATTATTTTTCTTTTTGAATTAACCACCCTCCCCCCATGGCACGATACAAATTAACACTTGATGCGAGCGTAATGCTTTGTGCACTAATAAGTTCAATCTGAGCATCGAATAGTTGTCGAATTGAATCAAGAACTGTAATGTAATCTGTATAACCTTCTTCATAACGAATTCGAGACAAGTTAAAATAATTCTGCACTGCCCGTACCCGTTTATATTGAATTTCTTTTTGAATCTTGTACTTATTGTTGCTAATCAGTGCGTTTTCAAACTCTCTAAAACCTGAGATGATTGCTCGTTTATAATTAGCTAGCGCAGCTTCTTGTATAGATTCGGCTGACTTAACTTGCCCAGCTATTTTTCCCGCTGTAAAAATAGGTGTAACTAAAGAAGATCCAACACTCCAAAAGTTAGCACCAGGAACAAACAAAGTGGCTACTTGCGTACTCATTTGCCCTAAATCACCCGTCAGTGAAATTTGGGGAAAGTATTGTGCCGTGGCCACACCAATGCGAGCATTTGCAGCAATTAATTGTTGTTCAGCTTGTTGAATATCAGGACGCTGTTGTAGCAAATCAGCTGGTAAACCAGTAGGTATTGCAGGCAAGCTAAGTTGCTCTAATGACAATCCTCGATTAATAGGCATTGGGTTTCTACTTAATAAAACATTAAGTGCATTTTCAGTTATTGCAATTTGTTGTTCATACATGGGAATAAATGCACTACGTCTCTGATACTCAGAGTCAACTTGTTCAACCTCAAGTTCTGAAGAATAACCTTCATCAAAACGACTTTTAGCAATACGAAGCTCTTCTGTAAGACTATTAACGACACTTTGCGTTATTTCCAGATTCTTATCTAACTCTCTTAATCTAATGTAGGTTTGCGCTACATCGCTAATGAGCGTCATTATGACCGCATTTTTTATAGCTTCTTGTGACAAAAGGTCTGCGCGAGCCGCTTCATTGGCACGTCGCAATTTACCCCAAATATCTAATTCCCAATTCATTGCCACACCTAATTTTGCAGCATCTAGTTCTGGACGTTGCATACCATTAATGTAAGGCCCTACCGCATAATTACTAGATTGTGTATGAGCATAATCACCCATTGCAGATATTTGGGGGAATAAATTTGCCCGCGTTGAACCATATTGCCCCATGAATTGCTCAATATTTGCGTAGGCAATTTTTAAATCTAAATTATTTTGTACTGCTTCATTAATAAGTTGATCTAATACTGGGTCGGTGAACTGATTCCACCAAAACATGTTAGGTATAAATTTTGAAGAGGAATTATGCGCAAAACGCCACTGTTTGGGAGTATCAATTTTTGTCTTTATATAGTCTGGTCCTATTTTAAAACATCCAGATAAGAGGACTAACAACAGCAGAACAACAAATTTATTCATGGCCTTGTTCCAGCTTAACGGAGATAGATTGCTGAACTTTATGCTTATGGGTCCATTTCTGGACAATATAAAAACTAACGGGGATTAGAAATATTGCAATAAATGTCGCTGCCGTCATACCCCCAATAACAGTATATCCCATTATTCGGCGAGACAATGAACCTGCACCACTGGCTAGAGCAAGCGGAATACAGCCCAGAATAAATGCAAATGCAGTCATTAAAATGGGACGTAAACGTAAACGGGCTGCCTCCAAAGTTGCTTCAAGAACTGGTTTACCTTCATCAACTCCCATTTTTGCAAATTCAACAATAAGAATAGCGTTTTTTGCTGTTAGTCCAACTAACATCACTAATCCAATCTGTGCATAAATATTATTTTCATACCCACCGATCATTAAACCACTGAATGCACCAAAAACAGCTATAGGTGTACCCATCAATACACTTAAGGGTAAACTCCAGCTTTCGTATAATCCTGCTAATATTAAAAACACGCAAAAGATTGCAAATGCAAATACCATTGCTGGTGATATACCTTGTTGAGCCAACTTTTCTTGAAAACTCATTCCAATATAGTCAAAACCCATTTCTTTTGGCATGGTTTCCGCAAATACCTCATCTAAAACTTCCATTACTTGTGCAGAGCTATACCCTGGTTTCGGTGTAATGTTAATCTGTTCGCAACGATATAAATTGTAGCGCATTGTAAATTCCGGACCTTCAGTTTGACGAATATTAGTAAGTGTAGATAAAGGTACCGTGTTACCGTCATTATTACGCACATAAAAATTACTTAATGAATCAGTGTTTTTACGATATTCACCTTCTGCCTGAACATAAACTTGCCACTGCCTACCAAAACGATTGAAATAGTTTATAAACCCAGACCCCATATAGGCTTGCAGTGTTTTGTAGACATCAGATAATGGTATACCTTGCTTAAGAACCTTATCACGATCGACATCAACAAATAGCTGGGGTACTGATGGCAAACCAGTCGTCATTGCAAATGCAATTTCAGGGCGTTTATTAAGTGCTGCTAAAAATTTATTAGTATTATCAGCTAAGTATTTTACATCGTTACCAGTTTTGTCTTCCAACACCATAGTCACCCCACCTGAGGTTCCAACACCTGGTATAGCTGGCGGAGGAAATGCAAAACCCATTGCCTCTGGCACTTTTGAAATTTCTTTATTGAGATGCGCTTTAATCTTATTATATTGTTCTGCGGGATCGGTACGTTCTGCCCAATTTTTAAGTGATATAAAAAAAAATGTATTGTAAGTAGTATTAGCTTGGCTAAGCATGTTGTAGCCAATGACTGAAGAGTAATATTGAACTCCAGGTGTCTTTTCGAGAATTTTTTCAATTGTTTTAGTCACCTCATCTGTACGCTGTAAAGAAGACACATTAGGTAATTGAATGCCTGCAAATAGATAACCCTGATCCTCATCTGGTAAAAAACCGGTCGGAATAATCTTACTTATACCACCAGTAAAAACAGTTAACAGTCCCAAAAACAACATAGTAATTATGCTTTTACGAATTAAAACACTACAAAAATTTACATATCCCTCATTAGTATGACCAAATAAACGATTGAATTGATCATAAAATTTTTGTATGACACCGTTACCTTTTTTCTTAGGTCTAAGTAATAATGCAGATAATGCGGGACTTAATGTTAAAGAGTTAAAGGTCGAAATCATTACCGATACCCCTACAGTGACAGCAAACTGTTTATACAACTGACCCGTAATACCCGGAATAAAAACAGTTGGCATAAATACCGCTATTAATGCTAATGAGGTACCAACAATAGGACCTGTTACTTCACGCATCGTTTTTAAAGTAGCTTCTTTAGGACTTAAGCCTTTAGCGATATGATGTTCTACTGCTTCAACAACAACAATAGGATCATCAACCACTAATCCTATTGCTAACACTAAACCAAATAATGACAGCGTATTAATTGAAAAACCCAACACCGGAAAGAGTATAAAAGTTCCAATCAATGATACTGGTACAGACAGCAAGGGAATAAGCGTTGGACGCCAACCCTGTAAAAAGACAAAAACAACAATGATAACAAGTATAAGTGCTTCAAACAATGTGTGTACAATTTCATTAATACCCTCAGTTACCGAAAGTGTTGTGTCTAATGCGACTACATAATCCATATCTTCAGGGAAACGAGCTTTTAATTCCTCCATCATCCTTTTAGAACTTTCCGCAGCATCAATAGCATTAGATCCCGGTAACTGATAAAGTGCTATCAGAGCAGCAGGCTTACCGTTTAAACGACTACTCATATCATATGTTTGGGCACCTAATTCTATGCGACTAACATCTTTTACCCGCACGATGGCGCCTGATGGTTCAGCACGCAGAACAATATTGCCAAATTCTTCTTCGGTTTGTAAACGTCCCTGAGCGCGAATAGCATAAGTAAACTCTTGCCCTTTGGGTACAGGTTCACCCCCCACTTTTCCGGCAGGATTAACATTATTTTGGGTTTGTATTGCGTTAACGATTTCAGGGATCGTTATATTAAGTTTTGCTAATTGATCTGGTTTAACCCAGATACGCATTGCATATTGCCCAGCTCCAAATACTGACACACTCGCAATACCTTTAACATGTGTTAATTGGTCATTTATGTTTATATAAGCATAATTAGCAAGAAAAACATTATCATAACTACCCTTAGGTGAATAAAGCCCAAACATAACTAAAGGCGATGCAGTAGACTTTTGCACATTAACTCCAAAATTCCTAACATCTTGTGGTAATTGTGACTCTGCTTGTGATTTACGCATCTGCGTTAAAACTTGGTCCGTATTGGGATCTGTTGATACGTCGAAGTTAACCCGTAAAGACATTTGTCCATTATTAGCATTGATTGAATACATATAATTCATATTATCAACACCAGACATCTGCTGTTCAATAGGGGTTGCAACTGATTGTTCTACCGTAACGGCATCGGCACCTGTGTAACTAGTTTGGACTTGTATCTCTGGTGGTGCAATATTTGGAAATTGAGCGATAGGTAACCCAGCCATTGAAACGAGACCAATAATAACCATTAGAATAGCTATTACAATCGCAACAATCGGACGATTAATAAAAAATTTAGACATTCTTACTACCTTGCTTGGTCGACAGCTTTAGTTTCAACCTTCATTCCGGGTCGTATTTTTTGTAGTCCTTCAACTATGACACGTTCATCAGGTTTTAATCCATCTTTAATTATCCAATCTGATCCAATCCTATTACCAGGTGTAACTAGACGTATAGTTACTGAGTTATCATCGTTCACAACGGCTACTTGATACTTAGTTTGAAGCTGTGAAACGGCATGCTGAGGTACAATAAGTGCGTTTTTTTCAGTTTTTAACACTGCCCTGATGCGAGCGAATTGACCGGGACGTAAAAAATTATTAGGATTTGGAAATAATACTGCAATCTGAATAGTACCTGTTTTTACATCAACTTGCCGATCTGCAAAATAAAAAGTACCTTTGTATGGATATAGCGAACCATCCACTAATATGAGCTCAATAGGTATAGCTTCAGCCCTTTCATTTCGATTAGTATTTTCGCGTGTAAACTCTAAGTATTGTTGTTCACTTATACCAAGATAGGCTCTTATTGGTTCTATTTGTGATACCGAGGTGAGTATATTATTTCCACTATTAGGTCCTATTAAATCACCAAGTTGTACTTTTGATATCCCTGCAATACCAGTAATCGGAGATAGTATTTTTGTAAAGTTGAGTGATAATTTTGCTGACTCAGCAGCGGCCTCCGCTGCCATAACAGATGCGCGCGCATTAGCTTCTCTTCCCACCGCCATATCTCTATCTCGCACACTAACTGCTTTTGCGGGTAACAATCTTTTAATTCGCTCCAAATCTAGCATAGCTGTTTTTAAAACAGCTTGCTGACCAGCCAAATTACTTTTTGCTTGATCTAAATTAGCTTGGAATGTACGGGGATCAATTTCATAAAGTAACTGACCTTTTTTAACTAAATCACCTTCTTTGTAGTTTTGCTTAATCAGATAACCTGATACTTGGGCATTAATTTTTGCGTTAACCATACCATCAAGTGTACCTATCCATTCTTGTGCAATAGGTACATCTTTTTTTATTACTTTGGTGACTTCTACTACTGGAGGAATTGGAACCATTTTTTCTTTTGGCCTTTCACAGGCACTTAAAGAGAGTCCGCTGATGATTACCCAAAAAAAAGATAAAACAGAGGTATTTATAGAGTTATGTGCTAGATCCTTATTTACGATTTCAATTCTATTCATATACTATTTTGGTAGGTTTAGTCATTAAGTAGATATGGCATATCACCTACAGCAGATGATAAGTCTAAAAAAAAGGCTCTGCATTACAGAGCCTTTTTATAATTTGTGCTAAGTATTATTGTGTTGGGGTTGGCTCCCACCAATGTTTGAAACTTGGCGCCCCGTTCCTACCCATTACCTTTAAATAGGCTTCTAGGTAAGTCAAGTCATTAGCACATAGATAATTATCGAAGGGTGGCATTCCACCCTCTGCCCCATTCGGAACCGCGTCATTCACGCCACCCGATTCACCTTGAATATTAGGGCCCATACCGCCTAAACCAGTATCACCATGACAACTATAACAATTTAATCTTAAATAAGCTCTTCTTCCCTCTGCAACTGCACTTAATGAAGGGGGTAAGCAATTAGGTGGATTGGTAATAATGATGTTAATAGAAGCGGTAGCCGAGCCACTGACTCCGTCTGTAACTGTGATGACATAGTTAGTGGATAGTTGAGCAACGGTTGATGTACCACTAATAATGCCAGTAATAGTATCTAGAACCAAACCATTGGGAAGTGCAGGACTAATGCTGTATGAAACCGCTCCTGTAAATCCAATAGGCGTTAATGCAATTGTTGGATTAATAGGCGCATTAATAGGCCACTTAATTTTTTGATTTGATGGCGTTACATCTGGCGATATAGTAAGAGCAACTGAAGCGGTTGCTACACCACTGATAGTGCCTGTTGCAGTAATCGAGTAGGTCGTAGCTAATTGAATTGCAGTCGGTGTACCGCTAATAACACCAGTCGTTGTATCAAACATCAGACCACTGGTTAATGCGGGTGATATTGCATAACTCACAGTACCACTAAAGTAATTAGCCGTATATGCTCTTGTAGCCCTGATAGCCGTATTAATTTTACCTGTTATTGTCTGAGTTGCGGGTGTAACAGCAGCTGGAGGAAAGGTAATTGTTACTCTAGCTGTTGCAGTACCACTAGTTGAGCCCGTTGCAGTGATTGTATAAATGGTTGCGGCTTGCGTTGTGGTCGGAGTACCCGAAATTATACCTGTAGTAGTATCCATGACTATACCAGCAGGTAATGCGGGACTAATCCCATAACTAACAGTGCCACCAAAGTACTTGGCAACCAATGCAGTTGTCGGTGTTATCGACGAACCCACTGGACCAATAACAGACTGAGTACTTGGCGTAATTGAGGGGGGGGGTAATGCGATAGTAATTGTAATTGTTGAAGTTGCAGTCGCTAATGTGCTGTCTGTTGCAGTAATTGTATAAACAGTTGCAACCTGATCGATAGTTGGAGTACCGTTGATAACACCTGTTGTCGTATTCAAAGTAAGTCCGGCACTCAATGCTGGGCTAATGGAGTATGAAACCGCACCCGTGAAATAGGTCGCAGTAAATGCTCTCGTTGCTTTCACTGCTGTATTCATAACGCCTGAAAGCGTTTGAGTGGCAGGGCTTATTGCTGGTGGTGGTGGAACCACACTGAGGGTGACTAGAGCAGTTGCATTTCCCCCGGTTGCACCCGTAGCAGTAATTGTATAAGTATTTAAAGTAGACGCAACGCTTGGCGTACTACTTATAACACCTTTTGAAGTACTAAATGCTAAACCAGTGGGTAAAGTAGGCGTGATAGCATAAGTAACGGTTCCAGATAAACCCGTTGCAACCATCGAACTTGTCGATGTAATGGCTTTACCTATAATACCAGATACAGTTTGACTTGCCGGAGTAATGCTTGGCGTGGACACTGTGATAGTCACTACAGTGGTCGCAGTACCACTAGTTGCACCTTGCCCAGTGATGATATAACTTGTCCCTGATTGCGGTGTAGTCGGTATACCTGTAATAACACCAGTTGTGGCATTAAGCACCAAACCGATTGGTAATACTGGACTGACAGTATAAGTCACTGCGCCACTGAAGTTGCTAGCAGTTATTGAACGGGTTGCCGTAATCGATGAGCCAACAAAACCAGTAATTGTTTGTGTCGCTGGACTTAAAGCTGTTGGATTACTTATAGTTAGGTTAACAATCGTTGACGCAGAACCAGTTGTTCCTTTAGCCGTTATCGTATATTTAGTTGCTACTTTTGCAACCGTAGGGGTGCCACTAATCACGCCCGTGCTCGAACTCAATGCAAGGCCTGCTGATAAAGCAGGACTAATAGTATAGCTGACAGTGCCCGTAAAACCCGTAGCAACGGGGGTAGCAGTACTGACCAAGGGTATATTAACCGTTCCAGTCACCGTTTGCGTGGTTGGACTGAGCGTTGCTGCAGCAGTAGCCACATTATTAAAACCTAACAACAGCAAGATTAGCATCAGTGTTGTCTTAAAGAATTTTATAAGAGTGTTCATAGATAATTACCCTTTCTATTTAAAAGCTCTACTGAGCTGTTGTTAAATTTAGTTTCAGATAATTCTGAAAATTGAGTGATAAGAGGGATATGATAACTGTTCAGAATTTTTTGAATTGCATGACGTTTGTGTAGAATACTCGTTTCCAATTGTTCAACTAATTGCGTTTCACCTTTTCGAACCCCCATAGAAATATCATAAGCAAAAAGCATCGATGGCATTCCAGCATCAACTGGAGCAGGACTTATAGTTAATTTATCACCATATTTCTTTGCAAAATAACCACCAAAAGGCCCCCATACAATAGCAAGATCAATTTCATTATCCGCAACAGCCTCTACAATGAGGCCTTGAGGATTTTTTATCTTGTTTTCACCCCACATTGAAAACCCCACAATGTTTTTTGCAAGGCCATGTCTCCCCATTGCAGTAGCGGGGGGGGAATTAGAACCATCATTACCTATTGTATGTAAACCTACTTTCAGATCTTGTAACATGGGATCATCGTAGGACCTTATCGCTAAATTGCGTTTTTTTTTCGTGACTACCACATAACTAGATCGATAATAAGGTAGCGTTGTTAAAACTCTATCAAAATTTCTGGGGACACCCATAACTACATCACATCGATCAGCTCCCAAAGTCTGTCGAATAAAACTTTGTCGTTGCCTCATCCAGGTGTATTCAATAGTTGCATGCATATCTTTAGCTATAACGTCTGCAATTTTATTCTCAAATCCTTGAAGCTTCATATTTGAGAACGGCAAATTATCAGGATCAGCACAAACCCGCAGTGTATCGCTCGCCATTAAAGGTGAGCAAACATAAAGCAAAATTGATGCGATCAGAGCAAGAAATAGATTTTTTGAATGCATACTAAGGAATTAGTTTATAAATATGCACTCTACCACCACCATTAGTAGTTGATCGAGATTTTCCAGGACAAGGTTTTTGTGTCATCGTGAAACCACCTGCTAACCAACCCACACCCGAATAAACCGCAACACGTTGTTTTCCATCAGCTCCTTTAAAACTAATAGGACTACCGACAGTACTACATTCCAGTGTCGTTTGAAATACTAAGTCTCCAGTAACGGCATCACGTGCTTTGAATTGATTATCTAGAGTGCCATAAAAAATCAAATCACCGGCAGTGGCCAAAACGCCTCCATACCCAGGTAAAACTTCAGGGAATGACCATGCTCTTTGACCTAATTTATAATCCCATGCAACAATTTCACCCATTACAAAGCCAGGTTGATATCCAGGGCCAGGAAGTATTGACATATCAGTGCCCATGTAGGGTGCACCAGATATATATTCAGTTTTAAGGCCCTGATAGTTCATACAGAGATTAAACGTTGGAAAATAAAACAAATCATTAAGAGGTGAAAAGGCTGAAGGTTCCCAACCTTTTAAGCCCATTGCTGATGGACAAATATTTGAAGTTGTTATCCCTTCATGAGTTGCTTTAAGTGGATTACCCGCGCCATCGAGTGTAAGTACCGGCAAACCGGTTGATAAATCAATACGATCTGCCCAATTCACAGACTCTGGTACAGGACCAAATTTTGGTGCAGACAAAATTTCTCCTGTTAATCGATCAAAAGTGTAAGCAAAACCATTTTTATTAAAATGTACTAGCACCTGAGTATGATCACCACTAGTCGTATGAATTGGAGTAGTTAGGTTTAAAGGAGTACTCTCGCTTATCGCATCATAATCCCACTGATCATGCGGGGTAGATTGATAAATCCATTTTGCTTGGCCCGTAGACGCTTTTCTTGCAAAGATAGATGCCCCCCATTTATTATCTCCAGGGCGTTGATCTGCATTCCACACCCCAGGCTGGCTGGTGCCATAAAACAATAGATCATTCGTCTCGTCGTAAGTAAAATACCCCCAAACAGAACTACCCCCTTGTTGCCATTTAGTTCCATCCCAACTCGTTTGTCCAAGGTTACCACCTTGATTTGATGGATATAAAGAACTATAGTAAGTAGGATCAATTTTTACATCAACATCGGGGCCTGTTGTATAGGCAGTCCACTTTAACACGCCAGTGGAGAGATCTAGTGCTTTTACCCAACCTCTTACGCCCATTTCACCGCTAGAACTACCGACAATAACCAGCGATTTGGTATTAGTAGGGTCGCTTTTATCGGGCACTATTAATACAGCTCCATTAGTTGTCACACCAGTCTTAGGATCATCGAGCGTGGTTTGCCATACTTTTAGCCCAGTCGTAGCATCTACAGCTACTGTAGTATCATCAAGCGTGTTATAAACAATTAAATTGTTTTTATAAGCAGGACCACGATTTACAGTGTCGCAACAATTAACACCAAAGGCATAGGGCCTAACAGAAGGTGTAAAAGTCCATTTAGTAGCCCCTGTTGTTAAATCATAAGCAACGAGATCATTGGGATAGGGCGTAACAGCATAAAGCGTTGTACCCACTACCAAGGGTGCCCCCATATGACTGCCA
The DNA here is from genome assembly GCA_947454605.1 of Methylococcaceae bacterium. Lineage (GTDB taxonomy): Bacteria > Pseudomonadota > Gammaproteobacteria > Methylococcales > Methylomonadaceae > Methylobacter_C. The sequence goes on from CANGLL010000007.1 coordinate 27,603, forward strand.
TTTACACCAGTTTGAAATGCAAATTCCTCAACTAGTTTAGGCGAATTGATAGTGCCTATCGTACTACGCGTTATATCAGTTAATTCACTATACCTAATACCATCTAAAGTGCCACCATGACTTGTCCATTCAGCATTTGTGCCTGTATTTGTAGCAGTACCCGCAGAAACTAAAAGTGGAGAGAGCGTCAGCAACGTGGCTAAACAAAAATTGTTTAATGATTGACAAGGAAATTTTAAATACGAATTGGGATATTGTAGATTTTTATAGCCTTTCATAAATTGAAACCTCAATATTGAAATGATAGACAAACTAAGTTATAGAGACGAGCAACCCAGCGATTTTTGCGTAAATTAACACATTTATATTAAAATGCTATTAAATCCATAAATTTTTTAGTACTTCTTTAATCTATAAAGAGCCTAACGTGAATAAACTATTTTTTATAACAAGCATATTAATACTTTGTAATTATTGTAGCGCTGAACCCGCTCAAATTGATAAGTCCGCTGTTGTAAATGCAGTAACGGTCAATTCAGCTATACGCAACGGGTCATGGCTACTTTGGGCTTGTGGTGAGTATAAGGCTTGGAATAAGTCTCCGGGATCATTATGGAATGGAACGGACACTAAAAAAGAAAACCTCGGCGCAGGACTCTGTGCTGGATTTATTTCTGGTGTAATAGAAATATACAGCCATAATCTCTGTGTACCTAAAAACAGCTTAAATCCTTATATCGTTCTTGATTATCTTGAAAAACATCCTGAGTTTAACAATAAGCCAGCAGGTCCATTAGTCATAGAGGCTTATTTAGAAGTTTGCAAATAGATGGCATATATTATTTATTCAGTTTACGTTCAGCTTCTGTTTGAGCCACTTTATCTCTTAAATAAACAGGCATTGCTTGTTCAACAGGGACAGCCAACCCTTTATTAAAATCACGCAAGCCTAAACGAACAATACCGGAGGCTCTCGGATAATGTTCAACCTCATTACTCAGCACCCTAGTACCGAGACGTGTATTTAATTCGGCCGCATAGACTCCCCAACCTGAACCTACAGCCACACCATTTATGTCAGGAAACTCAACTTCTGCAGCCAATGTTACCGCTTCTTTGCCTATTAATTGCGCTAAACCAGCGCCATCTTTTTGATAAACACCCCAGAATATTTCTCCAATACGAGCATCCATTGCTGTAAAAGCAATGTTCTCCGTAGCGTAGGGTTGATCAAAATAATCTTGTGCAATAGCCGCTAAAGTAGAAACCGGCACTACGGGTAAGTCCGCACCAAAGGCAATCCCTTGAATAACACCCGTAGCTATTCGTACACCCGTAAATGAGCCTGGTCCACAACTAAAAGCTAAAGCATCTAATTGTTGGGGTCGTAGACCCGCATGTGCCATTAAAGTTTCAATCATAGGCAAAATTAATTTCGTGTGCTGATTTGGCGTTAACTCAAAACGCTCTGTAATAACGCCATCAATAGATAAGGCGGCTGAACAGGCATCCGTTGAAGTTTCAACAGCTAACATCTTCATTTTAATGTTCCTCTTTAAAAAATGCTTCGACATCTGCAATATCGCGGGTACGACTCATGGCAGGCACACTATCCAAAAATAGTTGTCCATAAGAACGTTTTAGTAAACGCGGATCACAAACCATCAACACGCCTCTGTCCGTAACATCTCTTATTAATCGCCCGACTCCTTGTCTTAAAGCAATAACTGCACTAGGCAATTGATATTCAAAGAATGGATTTCTTCCTTGTTGTTTCATTACTTCCATGCGGGCTTTTAAGACAGGATCACCTGGGGAGGTAAATGGCAATTTATCTATAATTACACAAGATAAGGCTTCACCTCTTACATCAACACCTTCCCAAAAACTTGATGTACCTAATAAAACGGCGTTACCCAGCTCTTTAAATTGATCGAGTAATTGACCTTTGGGTCGACTGCCTTGAACTAATAAAGGGTACTTTAATTTTTTAGCTAAAATTTCAGCGGCTTCATTTAAAGCGCGATGACTGGTAAATAAAAAAAATGCTCTTCCCTTACTGGCTTTTAAAACAGGGATGGCGAATTCCATGAGTTGTGGAATGCAATCAGGATCGTTAGGCTGCGGTAAACCTTTAGGATGGTAAAATAAAGATTGCGTTGCATAATCAAAGGGACTGCCCCAACTCACGCTTTCTGCCTTGCCTAAACCTAAGTTATTGGCAAAATGATCGAAACGATTGGCAATACTTAAAGTAGCAGATGTAAATATCCAGGCCGCTTGATGCTGATGCATAAACTTTCGAAACTCCGCCGCTATATCCATCGGAGTCAGGCTTAAGGTCACTGTTTTACGGTGTGTCTCATACCAACGTATCCATTTACCTGCTTTATCATCTAAAATTAAATTTAGACTTTCTAACAAATCTTCTGAGCGTTTGTAACAAGATTCAAGTGGCTTAGTTTTAACAGATGCCACTAGGAGTTGTTCAGATAAACGTTTCATCTGTTCTTTTACTGCCACTAAACCCGCACTAATTTTAGGATTAGTTTCTATATCTTGCCAATCACCCCGTTTAAGCTCTACACCAAAGGCTAACCTCAAATCTTTAAGTTCGTGCTCTAAATCTTCACAGGCGGTACGTAAAGCAGGAATATCAGTCGCATCTTTAAAATACTCCATTAGTGTATCTTGGGCTAAATCACTCAATTGTTTTGAGCTGATATTAGTGCCTAGAAAGTTTGATGCAGTTTCGGCTAATTGATGCGCTTCATCGATAATAACAACCTCAGCACTCGGCAGTAACTCACCAAAACCATTATCTCTAATAGACCAATCCGCACACAATAAATGGTGATTAACGACTATTACATCGGCCTCTTGGGCTTTTTGTCGCGCCTTTACTAGATAACAATCTGCATAATCTGGGCAATCTTGTCCTAAGCAGTTATCTTGGGTAGAAGTCGCTTGATACCAAATAGGGTCACCTTCTGTAATGCCAGACATTTCAGAAATATCACCAAAGCGTGTATCTTTGGACCAAGCATTAATCTTAGCCAATGAAACCGCTTCTTCTTTTGTAAAGCCAATGGTTGAAGTTAAGGCATTTTTTAAACGGTAGGTACATAAATAATTAGCCCGACCTTTTAATAAAGCGACTTTAAAGGGTAGTGTTATCGCTTTACGAATAACAGGCAAGTCTTTATTAAATAATTGGTCTTGTAGATTTTTAGTTCCCGTAGAAATAATCGCTTTTTTACCTGAATAA
>CANGLL010000008.1 GCA_947454605.1 Methylococcaceae bacterium
ACACACCAGTTTGCTTGGTGACCATAGCGAACGTGAACCACCCGATCCCATCCCGAACTCGGAAGTGAAACCGTTTAGCGCCGATGATAGTGTGGCAGTTTGCCATGCGAAAGTAGGGAATTGCCAAGCGCTTAATATCAAACCTCGATTTCCATCGGGGTTTTTTTTTGCCTAAAGAATTCTGTTAAAGTGAATAGCTAACCAGAGTGTTTCAATATCAGGTTTTGTCCATTCAACCCTATGACGTTTGTGTGCAGGAATTAATAAATAATCACCAACCTCCATACTTTTTTCTTCGTGAGGATCTTCAAAAGATAGCCTAGCTTGCCCTTGTAGTATGATGATCCATTCATTGTTATCTTGATCATAGTATTGCCCAGCAGGTGTGTTATGTCCTTTTGATATAATACGTTCAATAGTTAAAATTTGATTTTTCAGTATACATTCGACAATTTCATCTGGTATTTTATTTGGGATATCATTAAATAAATTATTAATTTCAGTTTTTTCCATTTCTATTCCATACGAATTTCGATTTTTATCTGTATTGTATAATAAGCTTACTTTGTATTTTAAGACGCTATAATCATACATTTTTTAAGAGGACGTCCATTATTTGCCAATCACAAGACTCAATAGTTCAATTACATGAAAAGAAAGTGGCTGTTATTGGTGGCGGACCTTCTGGACTTATGGCTGCAGAAGTATTAAGTAACGCTAATGTATGTGTTGATCTCTATGACTCGATGCCCTCTGTTGGTCGTAAATTCCTCATGGCGGGTAAAGGAGGAATGAATATAACTCACTCTGAAGATATTGAACTATTCATATCACGGTACAGCCAAGGTAAAGATTTTCTTGAGTCATATTTATTAGATTTTACACCCAACAATTTGCGTGAATGGCTTTCAACTCTTGGAATTGATACATTTGTTGGTACTTCTGGCCGGGTTTTCCCAATTGAAATGAAAGCAGCTCCATTATTACGACTATGGTTACATAGATTGCGTAGCATGGGCGTTAAGTTTTATATGCGTCATAATTGGGAGGGATGGACTATTGATGAAACAATTATTCTTAGTTTTTCAACCCCCCAGGGCTCTATCAATAAAGAATATGATGCTGTTTTATTAGCATTAGGAGGTGCGAGTTGGCCAATGTTAGGTTCTACAGGTCAGTGGACAAGTATACTTATTAATGACGGAGTAGTAATTACTCCACTACGATCTTCTAATTGTGGATTTGATGCGAGTTTATCTGATTATTTCATCCATAAGTATGTAGGTAAACCGTTAAAACCAGTTTCATTATCGTTGATTAACGAAAATGGCCATTGTTTTATAAAGCAAGGCGAGTTAATGATTACAACTACTGGTTTTGAGGGTGGATTAATATACGGTTTTTCATCTTTGCTAACTACTCAAATCGAACAATTTGGATTTGCCATGATTTATTTAGACTTATTACCCCACTTATCTCTAACTGATATAGAAAATAAATTGAGTAAAAGCCAAGGCAAGTTATCTTTTTCTAATTATTTACGAAAACAATTGGGTCTAGAGGCCATAAAGTCCGCTTTATTAAGGGAGGCTTTTTCACAGGCAGATTTATCGTCTAACAAAATATTAAGTGCAGCTATTAAAAAATTACCTATTAAATTACTGTCTCCCCGTCCAATTGAAGAGGCAATAAGTAGTTCTGGCGGTGTTAATTTTGATGTACTTGATCAACATTTGATGATTAAAACAATACCCGGTGTATTTTGCGCGGGTGAAATGTTGAATTGGGATGCTCCAACGGGTGGTTATTTGTTAACGGCTTGTTTTTCTACAGGTCGAGCTGCTGCTTTGGGTGTGTTGAATAGATTAAACTCTATTAATTAGAAAGGCGTAATTCAGCCTCACATTTTTTACATTGTATAATTTCATAACTTTTAATTTCTACTCATTGACTTTGACAGAGGACATTAATGAAAACGCCTAAAAGTCTTGAGTCCTTAGTTCGTGACGGGCTTATTGATGAAGTGATTCGCCCATTGAAAAGTGGAAAAGAAGCAGCTGTCTACGTTGTTCTTTCTGAGGGTGAGATACGATGTGCCAAGGTTTACAAGGAGGCAAATAAACGTGGTTTCCATAAACAAGCGTTATATCAAGAGGGTAGAAAGGTAAGAAATAGCCGGCAAGCAAGGGCAATGCAAAAAAATACTCGATTTGGAAGGCAGCAACAAGAGGAGGTTTGGCAAAATGCTGAAGTTGATGCTTTATACCGGCTAGCGTTTGCCGGTGTTAGGGTCCCGAAACCATATAATTTTGTTGAGGGTGTTGTTTTAATGGAGCTGGTTACAGATGCTGATGGAGCTGCAGCTCCCAGACTTAACGATCTGGTTTTTAGTATTGAAGAAGCATTAGAGCTTCATACTGTTTTAATTAAAGAGATTGTTCGTATGCTATGCGCAGGTATTGTGCATGGGGATTTGTCTGAGTTCAATGTACTTGTTGATTCAGATGGTCCCGTAATTATCGATTTGCCTCAAGCGGTTGATGCTGCGGCTAATAATAATGCGGGAGTTATGCTTGAGCGGGATGTTAATAATATGTCTAGTTATTTTGGTCGTTTTGCTCCGGAATTACTCGCTACTCAATATGGAAAAGAAATCTGGAAGTTCTATGAAAGTGGTAACTTGACTCCCGATACGAAATTGACAGGTAAATTTGAAGGTAGCACAAAAAAAGCTGATGTTCGTAGCATTATGAGAGAAATAAATGATGCGAGGGAGGAAGCTATCAGACGAAAATATGAACAGGATTTATAAATTTTAATCAGCGTGTTATTTAAGATTCCGCTTTTTGTTCACGCCCTAATAAATTTTGTACGGCAGTCAGTGGAGACATATTCTCATATAAAACTTTATAGGTTTGAGTTGCAATAGGCATGTCCACATTATATTTTTTTGCTAGCAAGTAAGTTTCTTTAGCCGCTGAAATTCCTTCAATTTCTTGTCCAATTTCTTGTCTTGCTTGTGTTATGTCTTTACCTAAGCCCAACGCAAGTCCAAAACGTCTATTTCTGGATTGGTTATCAGTACAGGTTAGAACTAAATCTCCCAGCCCCGCTAAGCCCATAAATGTTTCTGGTTTGCCGCCAAGTGTTATACCCAGCCTAATGATTTCATTTAGGCCCCGCGTAATTAAAGCAGCTCTAGTATTGGCGCCAAACCCTAAGCCATCGGCAATACCAGCTGCAATAGCCAAAACGTTCTTTATTGCACCACCAACTTCTACACCAATAACATCTGAGCTTGTGTAAGTTCTGAATAATTCACCATGTAGTATGTCACTTATTTGTTTAGCAAACTCTAGTTGAGTAGAGGCTATTGTTATTGCGGTGGGTAATCTTGCAGCAACTTCATTGGCAAAAGTAGGCCCTGATAGAATAGCGGCAGGTGTATCGTGATCGAATATTTTTGCGACTATTTCATGAAGTAAACAACCATCATCTGGATTAAATCCTTTAGTTGCCCATGCAATTTTGATGTCAGTATTAGTTAGATTAGATTTTAATTCAATCAGTGTGTTTTTGAAGGCGTGACTAGGTACGCAAACGAGTATAACGGAGCTAAAGTTTGTGGCTTCATTTAAATCAGAGGTAACAGATAAATTATTCGGAAATGCGTGGCCAGGTAAATAATGTTTATTTTCACAATCAAGAATTAATGACTCAATATGATTGGCATTATGTCCCCACAGCAATGTTTGGCAACCATTTCTGGCTGCCAATAATGCGAGTGCTGTTCCCCAAGAGCCGGAACCCAATATGGAAAGTTTATTTTCCATTAAATTGATTAATTTAATGTTTCTGAAACAGGTGCTTGTTGTGCTTGTATGTGTTGTGTGTATAGCGCATCAAAATTTACCGGAGCAAGAATAAGTTGTGGGAATCCGCCTTTTGCGACTAAATCCGATACGGCTTCTCTAGCATAGGGAAATAATATATTAGGGCAAAAACTGCCTAACATAGGGCTTAGCTCTTCATCAGAAAAACCAATTAAGGTGAATATTCCTGCTTGATTTATTTCCACTAGGTAAGCCGTTTTATCATCACTTTTTACAGTAATAGTAACAGTCAATGCAACTTCATAGAGGCCATTTTCTAGTGGTTGAACATTTGATCCTAGATTGAAATCTACCATAGGCTCCCATTTTTCAGTAAATATTTTGGGCGTGTTAGGAGTCTCAAAGGACATGTCTTTCGTATAGATTTTTTGGATAGAAAACTGTTTTTCAGGTGTCGTTTGTTCTTCAGCCATAGTGTTTAATTAATCCTTAATATAGGAAGTTTAAAAATATTAAAAAGTGTGCAATTTGTCTTAAATGGTTGGTTTTGCTTTTTTCTTAGCTGATATTTTCACTGGGAATTTGTAATCCGTTTCCCATGCTTGCATACCACCCGTTATAACGAAGACTTGTTCGAAACCTGCTTTAGTAAGAGTTTTTCCTGCAGAAGCTGATCTTGTTCCTGTTTGGCAGGATATTAATATAGGTTTATCTTTCTGATGATCTAATTTTTTTAGCTCATCAGCTAATTTCCCTAAGGGTATGTTGATGGCCTGTTCGATATGGCTTTCAATAAACTCATCAGGTTCTCTAACATCAATGATGATTGTTTCTGAGTCATTCATTTTTGTTACTGCCAGTAATGGCGAAATATGGCTAAATTTTTTGAATGCAGTGTCTATGAATTCTTGTATTAATAAATACGTTACAACTGCTAAAGCTAAAGATAATATGTAGTGATTTAAAATAAATTCTATGTAACGGTCCATAATTTTCTATGTAAGTGAATAAAGAGTTGGGTTGTTAGACTTTATTGCTGAGGGTTTATGTTGAGACTGATCTAATAATAATCTGTCTATTGAATAATTATTTATACACAATAGTTATAAACGTGTATTAATATAACCTATATGTAATGCCAAGACTCTATGAGTTGAATATTTAAGCAATGATACCTTATTTTTAATCATTTTGGGTAATCGTTAGTGCAACTCATATTCTATGAAGTTTTTTTATTGGCAGGGTAGTTTTTTTAGTATTCGGAGATGAATAAAAAATGTCAAATCGTCCTAAACCTCTTGTTTTATTGATATTAGATGGCTTTGGTTACACGTTGGAAACAGAAAATAATGCTATTGCTATGGCCAATACGCCTTGTTGGGATCAATTACAAAAAGAATACCCTATGACTTTATTAGATTGTTCTGGCAAGTCTGTTGGGTTACCCGCGGATCAAATGGGTAATTCTGAAGTGGGGCATATTCATATTGGAACCGGTCGTTATGTTCCTCAAGACTTTTCAAAGGTTAACGATGCTATAGAGGATGGCAGTTTTTATACTAATCCTGTTTTATGTAAAGCGGTTGATTTGGCTAAACAGAAAAATAAAGCGCTTCATATTATGGGGCTATTGTCTGCTGGTGGCGTACATAGCCATGAGATCCAAATTGCAGCAATGGTTGAGCTTGCCGCTAAAAAAGGCTTAAATAAAATCTATTTACACGCATTCTTAGACGGTCGAGATGTACCACCGAAGAGTGCAAAATCATCTATAGATTTTTTAGAAGAAAAATTTATTGAATTGGGCGTTGGACGTATTGTTTCAATCACAGGACGCTTCTATGCTATGGATAGAGATAATCGCTGGGATCGCGTAAAACTAGCCTATGATTTGATCGCTAAAGGTGAATCGGATAATTCAACTACATCTGCTTTGAAAGGTTTAGAGGAAGCCTATGAAAGAGGGGAAACGGATGAGTTTGTTTTACCTACGGCTATTTTAGATTTTGATGGTAAAGCTGTCGCTCTTGATCCTGAAGATTCAGTTGTTTTTATGAATTTTAGAGCGGATCGTGCACGAGAAATATCACAAGCGTTAACATTGCCGACGTTTGATGGTTTTGAAAGGGGTTATGCGCCTCACCGAGGTTACTTTTGCACTTTGACAGAATATCATCAAGATTTTGGCTATGACATTGCATTTCCCTCAGTAGATATTAAAAATGGTTTAGGTGAATATTTATCTTTATTGGGATTGAAACAATTAAGATTAGCTGAAACTGAAAAATATGCGCATGTTACTTTTTTCTTAAATGGAGGAATTGATACGCCTTTCCCCGGTGAAGAAAGGATTTTAGTGCCATCACCCAAAGTTAGAACCTACGATTTACAACCCGAAATGAATGCTGGAGAGGTGACTGATCATTTAGTTGAAGCAATTACTGGCGGTAAATACGACGTTATTATATGTAATTATGCTAATTGCGATATGGTTGGACATACTGGTGTTATACCGGCGGCAATATTAGCCGTAGAGGCAGTTGATAAATCATTGCAACGTATCGTTGAAGCATTAAAGTCAGTAGATGGCCAGTTACTCTTAACTGCTGATCATGGCAATATTGAGCAAATGGTTGATCCTGAGTCTGGACAAGCACATACCGCACACACTACTAATAAAGTACCTTTAGTGTATGTGGGTGGTCATCAGTCACTCGCTTCTGGTGGAGGTTTATCTGACTTAGCGCCAACCATGCTAGCTATTTTGGGTGTGGAACAACCCAAAGAAATGACGGGTAGATCACTAATTATTAATAATTAATTAGTGGATGGAAATAAAGCCCACCATTTTTTTCTTGCTGGGTCTGTTTTGTCTGTCAAGTAACGCAGAAAGTTTTGATTCTGTAAATAATGATGAAGGAATTTTTCATCGTATTTTTGCGACTAAGAGTAATATGCAAAACTTGTTATCCGATGTTGATAGGCGTTATGGAGAGACTGCATACTTATTAAACAGGATTCAAGATAAGATTGAGCAAAAGCGTCATAGTTTGAATGATGTTCGTGTTGAAATGGAAGGCTATCAAGAAGGTATTGATAACTTAAGCAAAGAGCTAGGTGAGCAAGTCAGGTTAGCTTATGCTTTAGGGCAGAAGGAAAAACTAAAGTTAATTCTAAATCAGCACGATCATGCCTTGTCGAGCAGAGTCATGGTTTATTTTAATTATTTAAATAAAGATCGTCTAAATAAACTAAGTGACATAAAAGTGGCTTTAGATCATCTTAAAGAGTTAGATAAATTAAGACAATCAGAAACTGTTGCTCTAGAAACCGAGTTGGAAAGAAAAAAAAATGAGCAAATTATGCTCAATGAAGCTAAAAAACAAAGAGCTGATTTACTTGCAAAAATGGGGGGAAGCGGTTCCTCGCACGAGCAGCAATTAATTCAGTTACAGGAAAGTGAAAATAGTTTAAAACAGTTGATGCAATCACTGCCTGTAGATGAGGTTGATTTATCAGATCATCCTGCGCCTGCAAGTGGGCTATCTGTGTCGAGTCAAGGTGATTTTGTTCAGTCATCAGATTTTATGAGTTTAAAAGGTAAATTGCTCTGGCCAGTTACCGGACATCTACTGAATAAGTTTGGTGCTGCAAGAGCCGAAGTGACTTGGGACGGAGTAGTAATTGAATCAAATGAAGGATCGGATGTTAAGGCTGTTGCACGTGGTAAGGTCGTTTTTTCTGAATGGTTCAAAGGTTATGGTTTTATGATAATTATTGATCATCATGATGATTATCTTAGTGTTTATGGGTTTAATCAGAACCTTACCAAGCAGAGTGGGGACGTTGTTGAGGCGGGTGATGTGATTGCTGCTGTGGGTCAAAGTGGTGGACAAAGTAAGTCTGGATTGTATTTTGGTATACGTCATAAAGGTGTGGCGATGGACCCTCTTGAATGGTGTCGTAGATAATTGATCGCAATTTTGTCATTCTTTAAATGATATTATAGGTAATAAACGGGTATAGGGAGTTTTGAGATACATGCTAAAAAAGAAAGCGATATTTATTTTATCCTTGGGGATAATGCTGGGTGTTTTCATCGGTGTCTGCGGCAGTGTTGCTGCAGATAAATCGACTTCTGTAGCGCCGATTGATACAGATACTTTACCTTATGAAGACTTAAGGACATTCACTGAAATTTTTGGCAGAATAAAAAGAGATTACGTAGAGCCTGTTTCTGATAAAAAGCTATTAGAAGATGCTGTTCGAGGCATGTTAAGTGGCCTTGATCCTCATTCTGCTTTTTTAGTTGCTGAAGAATATCAAGAGCTTAAAGAAGGGACTACGGGTCAGTTTGGTGGTCTTGGTATTGAAGTAACCATGGAGAATGGCTTTATAAAGGTTGTATCTCCCATAGATGATACACCAGCCCAAAAAGCAGGTATCAAGACTGGGGATCTTATTATTAAGTTAGATGATAAACCGGTTAAAGGAATGTCGTTAAACGACGCCGTTAAATTAATGCGTGGTGAGCCTAATAGTAAAATTGTTTTGACTATTGTTAGAGAAGGCTTGGAGGCACCATTAAAGCTCACATTATCTAGAGATATAATCAAAGTTAAGAGTGTCAAAAGCCGATTACTAGAAAAAGGGTATGGCTATTTACGTATTAGTAGTTTTCAATCAGGCACGGGTGAAGGCCTAAGAGAATCATTAGCTAGTTTAAAGAAGGAGAATGGTGCGCCATTAAGAGGGTTGGTTTTAGACTTAAGAAATAATCCCGGTGGTGTTTTAAATGCAGCAGTAGAAGTGAGTGACGCTTTTCTTAAAAGTGGGCTTATCGTTTATACCGAAGGTCGCATTGAAAACTCAGAAATGCGCTTTAATGCATCCCCAGATGATCTCATTGATGAAGCCCCTATGGTGGTGTTGATTAATGGTGGTTCTGCATCCGCATCAGAAATTGTTGCTGGTGCATTACAAGATCAAAAGCGTGCAGTCATTATGGGTGAGAAGTCTTTTGGTAAAGGCTCCGTACAAACGATCTTGCCAACAAGTAATGGTGCAGCTGTTAAGTTAACAACGGCCCGCTACTTTACCCCTTCTGGTCGGTCAATTCAGGCCGAGGGTATTGAACCAGATATCGCTTTAGCTCGGGTTAAATTAGAAAATATTGATAAGGGTGAGTCTCTTTCAATTAAAGAAGCTGATTTATCAGGTCATTTGCAAAATGCAACCGTTGCTAATAAAGCTAAGAAAGAAGGACAAGATAAGGATAAAGAAAAATTAGATATAGAAGATTATTCTCTTCACGAGGCTTTAAACCTATTAAAAGGGATCAGTATTATTAAGAAATAATCTTGTTTGAAATAAAAAAGCCGGATTTCTTAATGATATCCGGCTTTTTTTATGCCTGTTCAAATAAAGCAGTTTTTGACAAGAAAATAAGTTTAAAATTATTCTACTGTAGATTAATTTATTTGATAAACGAGCAACAATAGTCAGTTGGTGTATTGATTTTAATTGTAAATGCACTGTTAGCAGGTACATCAAACGATTCGCCACCGATTACTTTTAGCCATTTATCATTATCAGGTAATAAGACATCAAGATCGCCATCAATTATTTCCATCAATTCTTTATCGGCCGTATTAAAAATGTATTCTCCTGGCAACATGAAACCTAAGGTTTTCACAGAGCCGTCTGCAAAATGGATAGTGCGACTAGAGACATTGCCACCGAAGTAGACGTTAGCTTTTTTGACAATTGATACATTGTTAAATTCTGACATGGATTTCCTAAGGTTATTGTAAATAAAACGGACAAAATAATAACAGATTCTGAGGCTTATTAGTTGTTATTAGAGTGTTTGCGAATAACAAAAAGAATCGGTGCTGTTTCGTTGGCAACTGCGCTGGTAATAATATCCACTTGAAATTGATTTTTGTTTAACTGATTACACCAAGTTTTTATCTCAACCGTTTCTAAGTCACCACCTGAATGACCGGGATAAGCTATTAAAGTGATAATCCCTCTCTCACTAATGATTGAACAGGCAGTATTTAATGCATTTATGCTGGAGCATATAGATGTGATAATGGATTTGTCACCCCCCGGTAAGTAGCCTAGGTTGAACATAATCGCAGAAATTTTACCGTGCAGTGGCAGTGGGATTTTTTCAGCCATGGCTTCATGGCTAGCATGAAATGATATTAAAGAATTAAGATAAGAATTCGTTTTTAAACGTTCTATTGTTGACTCGATTGCGGCTTGTTGTATGTCAAACCCAAACACGCGACCCATGGGGCCGACTTGCTGGGCAAGAAATAAAGTGTCATGCCCGTTACCCATTGTTGCATCAATGACAATATCATTAATTTTAATGTGCTCCTTAAGCGTGTTGTGAGCAATGTTAAGCAGTGAAATGCGTTGCATAATGACGATTAATAGGAGAAGGTATATCTGCTTCTTTCAATAAAGCATCTGCAAATTTTTGGCTATACCAGGGTAGCTGTAAGCTACCTTTGGCCCCAAAGCCATTAAAAATAGACAGTTTGGTATAGATAGGGTGATGGCCAATAAAGGGTTGTTTATCTAAGGTACAAGGCCGGATATTTGCTTGATGTTTTACTATACTACCTTCAGTTAAGGGATGATAAATAGACTCTAATGATTTTATTAAGCTGTTTTTTCCTAAGTCGGTAGGCTGGTCGTTTAAGTTTTCCCTATCAAAAGTTGCACCGACACGAAATAGTTGTGCATCTAATGGAATGATCCAGTTGCCAAAGTTAAGTATGTTTTTTAGCCGTAATGAAGAATGATGAACGGTTATTATTTCGCCTTTAGCAAGTTGAAAAGGTAACCAATTAAACCAAGGATTTGAGCCCGCATGGTAACCTTCACAAAAAATAATACGTTTCGGAGTGATGTGTTTCCATTTGAGTGTCGGTTGGATTTGAATATCTTGATAATCAATAGTTGCTTGTTGATAGCATTGATTATTTATGAAAAACTCTTTTAATCTAGCTAATAAATGATTAGTTAAAAGATAGCTTGTGTGATGTTGCTCTATAAATCCAAAAGGAGAGCTAATGTCTTTTAGGCTATCAGCAGACCTGTTTAATTTGCCTAAATAGGGTGAATAATCAGGCTGGCTAAGACGTTTATGAGCGGCTTCTATTTCGTTAGCATTTTTAAACAGTCTAAATAAAGGCTTTTCTATATTAAAGGTCTGTTTAAAAACCGAAGCCAGTTCTGTGTAATATTTTTTAGCGGAGGGTAATAAATAATCAACATCAGTAGATTTAACAAATCGCTGCCCGGTGATGGGGTTAATTAATCCCGCCGCGACTTTAGAAGCATTTTCCATCCCATTGTCAATAATGATAACCTTGCAATTTCGGTTTATTAGTTCCCACGCTAATAAACTTCCAGCTAGGCCTTGACCAACAATTAAATAATCTATGTCCATGAGTAAATTAACTTAACAGCAGCGCTTAATTCCCTGCCATTTTTCATCTTGCCATTGTTTAAAAAACTCTGCCTTTGATAAGGGTGTATCACACTCATGTTGCTCATCATGGGCATGAAGTTTATGGAAGTTTTTTAAATATCTTTCATAAGCATCATCCCCGGATAGTTCGCGTATCATTTTCCAGATGGTTCTTAGATTGAGACGCATCAGTCTCTCACCCAATCATCAACTAAACGACTAGGGATATGAGTCGATTCCGTTAACGGTAATACTGGCTTACCTGTTATAGATCGCCAACAAACACGCAACATATCAATAATAATTAACCAGAGTAAGCTGACAAAAAATAAGGTAATCCACGCGTCTAAGTGTAGATTAAAAATTAATTGTGGCGCTATAGATGCTTTTGCAGGGGGAAGCGTTCCAGACGCTAATTTTTCGGCTAAGTCGTTTGCAGCAGAGAAAAAACCGATTCGAATATCTGGACTCGTAATTTTTTGCCAAGCAGCAGTGCTAGTAATAATAACTAACCATGCTAGAGGAAGTGCGGTGATTCCTGCATATTTTAATTTACCTGATTTAACCAAAATTCCGGTGCCCACACTTAAGGCTATAGCGGCTAACATTTGATTAGCAATACCAAATAAAGGCCATAAGATGTTTACACCGCCGTTAGGGTCGATTACGCCAATATATAAAAAGTATCCCCATCCAGCAACTACAATACTACTCGTAAAAATGACAGAAGGTGTCCATGATGTTTCGCCCATTTTGGGCCATATATTGCCCAGGATATCTTGCAACATAAAGCGCCCCACTCGCGTGCCCGCATCTAAAGTGGTTAATATAAATATAGCTTCAAACATAATAGCAAAGTGATACCAGATGGCGAGTAGTCCATCTCCAAACGCTTTGCCAAATATACTTGCCATACCCACTGCCAAAGAGGGTGCGCCACCTGTTCTTGCAAATAAGGTAGATTCGCCCATTTGTTGGGCTAAGTTTTGCATTTGCTCAACTGTAACAGGATAGCCCCAAGCACTTATTTTAGCGACTGCATCTATGGCATTGCTACCCACTATTCCTGCAGAGCTGTTGATTGCGAAGTAAACACCAGGGTCTAGGACTGTCGCAGCGATCATTGCCATAATGGCAACGAAAGACTCTAATAACATGCCACCATAACCAATCATCACTATATCGCGTTCATTACTTAGTAATTTAGGCGTAGTGCCAGAAGATATTAAAGAGTGAAAACCGGAAATAGCGCCGCAAGCAATAGTAATAAAAACAAATGGAAATAACTTGCCGCCAAAAATAGGTCCAGAACCATCAATAAATTGGGTGATTGCAGGCATTTTTATACTGGGTTGGAGTAACAAAATAGCGACAGCTAGTAATGAGATGGTGCCTATTTTCATATAGGTTGATAAATAATCTCTCGGCGCTAACAATAACCAAACAGGTAAAATTGCGGCAGTAAGACCATAGGCCATAATAGACCATGCAAGCATTAAACCTTCATGATCGAATAATAGGCGTAATGTTTCGTGTTCAGCGACAAAGCGTCCACCGACTACTGACATCAATAAAAGTATAACCCCCAATGCAGAAGCTTCAAGAACTTGACCTGGTCGTAAATAGCGCATGTAAATGCCAACTATCATTGCAATGGGTATCGTTGCAGAAACGGTAAATGTCGCCCATGGGCTATGTTTCATAGCGTTAACGACGATTAAGCCTAAAACGGCAATTAAAATAATCATGATAGAAAAAGTGGCAATTAGTGCAGCAGTTCCACCTATAGCCCCAAGTTCATCTTTGGCCATTTGTCCTAAGCTTTTTGCATCACGTCGGGTAGATAAAAATAACGTGACCATATCTTGAACACATCCACCTAAGACGGCGCCAAATAAAATCCATAGGGTTCCTGGTAAAAAACCAAATTGCGCGGCGAGAGTAGGACCTACTAACGGACCAGGGCCTGCAATGGCAGCAAAATGGTGTCCGAATACTATCCACTTATGGGTTGGAATAAAATCACGTCCATTCTCTAGTCTTTCTGCAGGCGTCGCTCGAGTGGAGTCGACTGCCAAAACTGTCGCCGCAATCCAAGTTGCATAAAAGCGATAAGCAATACCATAAATACAAAGAGCGGCAACTATAAACCAAATGGCATTAATGTTTTCGCCGCGGTTAATTGCAATACCACCCACTGCAGAAGCACCCAAAAGGGAGATCAATACCCAAATACCTGATTTTAAAGTTTTGTTCATAGTTAAGAGTTCAAGTTAATAAGTTGAGATTTAATGCCTGCAATAGCAGTGCTTAGTTGTTTTTCGGTATAAGAAATAGCTTCAAATTTCCCCCAGACAGGTGCCGGCCAAGCTTTGTCTGTTTGGTAGCGCACAATATGGTGAATATGGAGTTGTGGGACTACATTGCCAATGGCTGCAATATTCATTTTATCGGCTTTATAAAGGAACGCTAAATTTTCAGCTAAGTAATTTGACTCCTCGGCAAGTAAGAGTCGATCTGCTTTGCTCAATTGATATGTTTCTTTAATATCTGCTTTTTCTGGAACCAGAATAAACCAAGGAAACTGATTGTCATTCATGAGAAGTAATTGGCACAATTCAAAGCGACCTAGTTGTATGCTATCTGCTTTTAAGCGGGGATGTAATTGAAATAATGCTGTCATTGTTTAGCTGTAGAGTCGATAGATTGTTGTCGAAGTATCTAATAAATTTAGTGTAATTTAGCTTCTGTTTTAAAATATAACAACTATAAATCAGAGGATGTGTTTATGTCTGCACCCGTTTCTGCAATTAATGCATTGCCCGCTAAGCAAAAATTGACAGTTTCATTTAAGTTATTATTGAGCCTATATGCCATTATTCCCTTGTGTATATGTATTCAGCTTATTGATACCTTTTTTTTAGAAAATTATTTAAAAGATAATTTACCCTCGAGCCCAACACACTTTTTATTATTTCAGATTTTATTTGGTACGCCCCACATACTAGCGAGTGCAATAGTGTTAGTGGGCAGTGCTGAATATCTTAAGATTTATAAACGAAATATCTTAGGTATAACGTTGTTATTGGCGGTTATATTTGGGTTCGGTAGTTTATTTATTCCGTATAAAGTTTTTTACGTATTTGTCGCCGCATGGACTGTTTATCATGTCATTAAACAGCAACTTGGGGTCGCGAGAGGTGTTTGTCGTTTGCCTAATGGTGCTTTTTATCTTCTTCTGAGTTTAAGCATCGTTGCTGGCTTGTTTATTTACATTGGTATTTTTTTAAAAAACAGTTTGGATGTACAGCAAGTAGAAGCATTAAAGCTATTTGTGGGCTTATTATGTACCTGTTTGGTATTCACTGCTGTTTATTGTCACCGGCTTATTATTACGAAAACAGGTCATAGGTTTTTATGGGCTAATGTTTTGTTGATTGTCAGTAGTTTCTATTTGTATGTTCAGCAGTATTATTTCTTAGCTATTTTAGTGCCTAGATTGGTGCATGATGCCACTGCATATGTCTTTTATGTGACGCATGATTTTAATAAACATCATGAACAGCCACAAAATTTACTATATCGATGTGCCGCTCAATTAAGAATTAATATATTTTTGGTTTTGCCTTTATCTTCATTTGCGTTAGCTTTTGTCTTGCAGGCTTATGGCGATCAATTTGTGAATTTTCTTACTCAGTTTCTATTCGATGTCCAGATTCATAAAGTCATTACGGTAGGTTTATTGGGATATTTTGCTTTAATGCACTATTACACTGAGGCTATTACGTGGAAGGTGGGGTCGCCTTACCGAAAATACATAGGGTTTTCTGATTGAATAATTTTTTTAAGTTTGAATATTTAACGGGCATAAATCTGTAGTCGGAGGACGTTTAGTTTTTATTTGATCATAGAGAGTCGTCCGTTTCAGATAAAAGTGAAATTATGGAACAATTTATGCTTACACTATGAGCATGTGGATAATGTGCTCTTAGGTTTTTAGGGAGTACAGCCAAATTAAACTTAGGCAATAGGAAAAAAGATTATGACCATACGTGTCGCCATTCGTCACAAAACCGTATACAGTTTTGATAGACCTGTATCCTTGTCTCCTCATGTATTTCGCTTGCGGCCAGCCGTGCATAGCCGCACGCCCATTAAAGCTTATGCGTTACGTATAGAGCCAAAGAATCACTTTATTAATTGGCAACAAGATCCTTTTGGCAATATTTTGGGTAGAGTGGTATTCCCTGATAAATGTCAAAAATTAAGTGTAGAAGTTGAAGTTATTGCCGATATGACGGTGATTAATCCTTTTGATTTTTTTGTAGAGGATTATGCTGAGAACTATCCTTTTAAATATGATGCACAAACACTTAAAGAGTTACAGCCTTACCTTGAGTTGACGGAAAAAGGTCCGTTGTTACTAGAATGGGTTAAACAATTCGACAAATCTAAAAGACATATAAATGACTTTCTAGTAGAGCTTAATCGTGCTGTATTCGAAGCGATTAGTTATAACATACGAATGGAAGTCGGTATTCAAAGTAGTGAAGAAACCTTAAAAATACGTAGTGGCTCCTGTCGAGATTCTGCATGGTTGTTAGTGCAAGCCCTAAGGCATATGGGTTTGGCTGCACGTTTTGTGTCTGGTTATTTAGTGCAATTAACCTCAGATGTTAAATCATTAGATGGCCCATCGGGTCCTGAACAAGACTTTACAGATTTACATGCATGGGCAGAAGTGTATGTGCCAGGTGCAGGTTGGATAGGTTTAGATCCTACCTCAGGATTATTAGCAGGTGAGGGTCATATTCCTTTAGCCTGTACACCAGATCCTGCAAGTGCTGCTCCAGTGACTGGCGGTACTGATAAATGTGAGGTTGAATTTGAGTTTAGTAATACGGTAGAGCGCTTACATGAGGATCCACGTGTTACAAAGCCCTATACCGATGAGCAGTGGTATCACATAGATGCATTAGGTAAGGCTGTTGATAAACGCTTGCTTGAAGATGATGTGCGCTTAACCATGGGGGGGGAGCCCACTTTCGTTTCCGTTGATGATATGGAAGGAGATGAATGGAATACGCACGCTGATGGTGCGAATAAAAGAGAGCGCGCACAACATTTGACCATGCGTTTACGAGATGTATTTGCAAAGGGTGCAATGTTGCATTATGGTCAAGGTAAATGGTATCCAGGTGAGCCTTTGCCACGTTGGCAATATGGGATTTTTTGGCGTAAAGATGAAGCGCCCGTCTGGCGTAATCCTGCATTATTAGCCGACATTAATAAAGATTATGGTCATACGGTTAAGCAAGCGCAAAAGTTTATTTATGAGTTAGCACAGCGATTAGGTGTGCAAACAAAATATGTAGTCACTGGCTTTGAAGATCGCTTTTATCATTTGTGGCAAGAAGGCACATTGCCAGATAATTTAGATTCCTTAAAGTATGATTTAAGCGATTCTATTGAGCGTAAAACTTTAACTAAATTATTAGAAGTAGGTTTGGATCAACCTGTCGGTTTTACACTGCCTATTAAATGGAATTGGTATGAGCATGTTTGGAAAAGTGGGCCCTGGGATTTTCGTCGAGGCGCCATGTTCTTAATCCCCGGTAACTCTCCTATGGGTATGCGTTTACCTTTAGCGAGTTTACCGTGGGTTGCACCGGATAAACGTGATTCACAAGAGCCCCAAAGTCTATTTAAAGATTTGCCAGAACTAGGTGATTACTATGGCGAAGTCACACGTCGATATAGTCATCTGGAAGCTAAGGTTAATGAGCATCCAGAAATTATTGAACAAGAGGTAGGTGATAGTGTTGCGGAAGTAGAAGTACCTCATACGGCCTTGTGTGTGGAGGCTAGAAATGGGCGTATTCATATTTTTATGCCTCCTCTAACAACTTTAGAGCATTATCTGGAGTTAGTCGCGGCAATTGAGGCAACAGCAGAAAGCTTAGCCATTCCAGTCGTCTTAGAGGGTTATGAACCTCCTAGAGATTATCGAATAGAGCGTCTCATGGTGACACCGGATCCAGGTGTTATTGAAGTTAATATTCACCCCTCTAAATCATGGGATGAGTTAGTAGAAAAAACACACATAATCTACGAACAGGCACATTTATCTCGTTTAGGTACCGAAAAATTTATGCAGGATGGCCGACACACTGGGACAGGTGGCGGTAACCATATCACTATGGGTGCAGAAATGCCGGCTGATAGTCCTATGTTGCGTCGTCCAGATTTGTTACGCAGTTTGATTACCTATTGGCAGCATCATCCAGGCTTATCCTATTTATTCTCAGGCATGTTTATTGGTCCAACCAGTCAGGCGCCTCGTGTTGATGAGGGTCGTGATGAGAAGTTATATGAGTTAGAAATTGCCTTCCAACAAATGCCGGAAGGTGAAGTGCCTGCACCTTGGCTAGTGGATAGATTATTACGCCATTTATTAACCGACATCACAGGAAATACACATCGATCAGAGTTCTGTATTGATAAACTGTATTCGCCTGATAGTTCGACAGGGCGTTTAGGTATTTTAGAGTTACGCTCATTCGAAATGCCTCCGCATGCTCAAATGTCCTTGGTACAGGTCGTGTTATTAAGATCGTTGATTGCGTGGTTCTGGCGTGAGCCTTATAAGCATGACTTAGTACGTTGGGGTACAGAGTTGCATGATCGCTTTATGTTGCCGCATTATGTGCATGAAGATATGCGTCAAGTCACAAAAGATTTACAACGTGCAGGCTTTGCGTTTGATCTTGAATGGTTAGCGCCATTCTTTGAATTCAGATTTCCGCGTTACGGTAATACGCTGATTGACGGCATGGATTTGGAGTTAAGATTTGCAATTGAGCCTTGGCATGTTTTAGGTGAGGAAATGAGTAGCTCGGGTACTGCGCGCTATGTAGATTCATCGGTAGAGCGAGTACAAATAGCTGTTACTGGTTTTACTGAAGGCCGTTATGTCATCGCATGTAATGGACGTCGAGTACCAATGCGTAATACAGGTCGTAAAGGTGAGTTTGTGGCCGGTGTACGTTATCGAGCATGGCAGCCACCTTCAGCGCTACATCCTACTATCGCACCCCATACACCATTAGTGTTTGATGTAATTGATACGTGGAATGGTCGTTCGGTGGGCGGTTGTACTTATTATGTCGCCCATCCTGGTGGTCGTAGTTATGATGATTTCCCAGTAAATGATTATGCAGCAGAAACACGTCGGATGACACGTTTCTGGGATTACGGACATACGCCAGGCGTTATTATTAGGCCACCATTAGCATCAACACGTGATGTGGCCTCAGATGAACCCTTCTTACAAAACTTTAAAGCGACAGATAAAGCCCCGAGTGCTATGGCGCCACCGGTTGAAGAGTTAACTGTGGATTATCCTTTTACATTAGATTTACGTCATCGTAATCGGTAGATTTTTATGACTTGAGTTAAACTAGTGCCAACTAATGTTTAACTCTATCGGCTATCAGATAGTAGTAACAACCTATTACTAGGAGATTTATTTAAATGAGTAGTAAATTAAAAGTGTTAAATCCAGCTATATTAACTTTGGATGATAAGAGTTATTCATTACCCACCTACATGGGGGTTGAAGGTGAAAAAGCGATTGATATCACCAAATTACGTAGCGAAACGGGGTATGTTACTTTAGATGATGGTTATGGTAATACCGGTGCTTGTGAGAGTGCTATCACTTACATCGACGGTGAAAAAGGTATTCTACGTTACCGAGGCTATCCTATTGAAGAGTTAGCGGAACACTCTCGATTTGTAGAGGTCTCTTATTTATTGCTTTATGGTGAATTACCGACAGCAGATAAACTATTACAGTTTTCAACACGTCTTAATGAATCATCCATTATTCATGAAGATATGCACCATTTCTTTAATGGTTTTCCCCGTGGCTCGCACCCCATGGGTATCTTAACAACCATGGTGGCGTCGTTATCTACGTTTTACCCTGTGCCTGATCGGTTAGATGAGCAAACAGAAATACAAATTGTGGCCAATCTAGTTTCTCAAGTGCGTACCATTGCCGCTTTCTCTTATAAAAAATCTATTGGTGAGCCTCTGGTTTATCCGTCTATTAAATATAAATACACCAGCAACTTCTTGAACATGATGTTCTCTTCACCGGTGCGTGATTATCAATTAGACATGGATATTGTAAGAGCCATTGATATGGTCTTAATTCTGCACGCTGATCATGAGCAAAACTGTAGTACATCATCGGTTCGTACAGCGGGCTCTAGTATGGCTAACGTCTATGCGGTAATTACTGCAGGTATTGCGGCACTTTGGGGGCCTCGTCATGGTGGCGCAAACCAAGAAGTAATTAAGATGCTTGAGCAAATTCATGCCGAAGGTGGCGATGGTACTGAGTTTATTAATCAAGCGAAAGACAAAAAGTCAGGTAAGCGATTGATGGGCTTTGGGCACCGCGTTTATAAAAACTTCGACCCACGTGCACAAGTACTTAAACAACATTGCGATAGGTTACTCAATAAATCAGGTATCAATGATCCACTATTAGACATTGCAAGACGTATTGAAGAAATAGCCTTAAATGATGAATACTTTATTTCTCGTAAGTTGTATCCCAATGTGGATTTCTATTCAGGTTTAATTTTACGTGCAGCAGGTATTCCAACGAATATGTTTACGGTTTTATTTGCGATTGGTCGTATGCCGGGTTGGTTAGCGCATTGGCGTGAAATGATACACGGCGAGCAAGTCACTATCTATAGACCGCGTCAAATTTATACGGGAGAAAAAATGCGCCACTACGAAGAGATCAGCTTAAGAACGGATTAAGTGCAAAGTCTTTCGTAGAAAACTCTATTTTAACCTTAGTTTTAAGACATTAA
The DNA here is from genome assembly GCA_947454605.1 of Methylococcaceae bacterium. Classification (GTDB taxonomy): domain Bacteria; phylum Pseudomonadota; class Gammaproteobacteria; order Methylococcales; family Methylomonadaceae; genus Methylobacter_C. The sequence continues at coordinate 20,220 of CANGLL010000008.1, forward strand.
TTCTGTCCTAAATAAGGATATTTCGAGTAAAAGGATAACAACCCGATACAAAAAGTATAAGGATGAATTGGTGCGCAATAACAGTTTAGCTAATGATATTGGTACGCAATATTATGCGACTCAGCTTGGTATATACGACGAAATGTACGCAAATAAAGTTAAAGTGTTGCCTTATTGGGAACGCTTTATGGCGGCATTGGACAGTATGGGTACCGAAAACCTTGAGTTGCGTCGCAGGGAAGCTCAGCGGTTATTACGGGAAAATGGGGTTACCTATAACGTTTATGGTGATTCGAAAAATTTAACGAGACCCTGGCAACTCGACCCTGTTCCTTTATTGATTAGCAGTGAAGAATGGGTAGCCATTGAATCTGGCCTCAAAGAGCGCGCAGAATTACTGGATCTAATATTAAAAGACATATATGACAAGCAGACCTTGTTAAAAAAAGGTTTGTTGCCACCTGAGCTAGTCTTTGGGCATGAAGGATTTTTACATCCTTGTGTGGGTGCTTTACAAAAGCAAAAGCGTCAATTAACTATCTATTCTGCTAATTTGGCCCGAGGGCCGAATGGCAGGATGTGGGTATTAGATGACAGAGCTCAAGCACCCTCAGGTTCGGGTTATGCTTTAGAAAATCGTACCGTGATGACACGTGTTTTGCCGGATATTTTTAGGCAAACTCAGGTGCATCGGTTGTCTGGATTTTTTAAATCCTTACACAAAGGTCTGGTTGATATTGCGCCGCACAAGAAAGAAGATCCGCGTATTGTCATACTGACACCCGGGCCACTCAACGAAACTTACTTTGAACACGCTTATTTAGCAGCCTATTTGGGTTATACCCTTGTTCAAGGCGGAGATTTAACCGTTAGAGATGGCAAGGTTTGGTTAAAATCACTCTCAGGTTTGCAGGCAGTAGATGTTATTTTGCGACGTGTTGATGATTCATTTTGTGATCCTCTAGCGTTACGAAGCGAATCAAAATTAGGCGTAGCAGGATTGTTAGAAGCGGTGCGACGCGGAAATGTCGCGATAGCTAATCCGTTAGGTAGTAGCGTCTTAGAAAATCCAGGTCTGATGGCGTTTTTACCTCGACTCGCTCGTTATTTTTTGAACGATGAATTAAAGCTACCTTCCATTGCTACTTGGTGGTGCGGCCAAGCTCGAGAGCGAGATTTCGTATTACAGCATCTAGATAGTTTAGTCATTAAGCCTATTAATAGGGGCTTTGGTAATCATGCTGTGTTTGGTGGGAGTTTAAGCAGTAAAGAAAAAGAATACTTACGTAGCCAAATACTGGCTAAGCCGCATTTATTTATTGGTCAAGAGCAGGTCAGTTTCTCTACCTTGCCGGCTTTTATTGATCAAAAAATTGAACCTCGTAATGCCGTTTTAAGAAATTTTGTGGTGGCGAGTGGCAGTGATTATGAAGTCATGCCCGGTGGTTTGACGCGCGTTGCTCGGCAAAAAGATAATTTCATCGTTTCAAACCAAGCGGGTGGCATCAGTAAAGATACTTGGGTATTAGCGACGGAGCCGGATAAGCCCGTTAGTTTATGGACACAGCCTAAACGAAACCAGTTAATTGACGCAGATACTGAAGCCTTAACAAGCAGGGCAGCAGATAACCTGTTTTGGGTGGGGCGTCATCTGGAAAGAACAGAGGCGGTCACGCGCTTGTTAAGAGTTATCTTGACTAAGCTTAGAGAGGTGTTTGAATTTAAAGATCCTCTAGATGCCGAGTGCTTGGGTGTTTTATTAAGAACATTTACACAGGTGACGGGTACCTATCCAGGCTTTATAAAATGCGATGAATCGTTTTTAAAAGAGCCAGAGGCTGAATTAATTTCATTAGTGAAAGATGGCTTTCGACGCGGAAGTTTAACGGCCAATATTCAAGCCTTCTTCCAGGCGGCTTTTAGTATTCGTGATTTATGGTCACAAGATACTTGGCGTAGTGTTGATAATATACATCGTCGATGGCAACAACGCATTAATAACCTTGAATTAAGGATTGAGCAACTGCCCAGTCATTTAGATGACTTGATGACAGGTATTGTAGCTTTTACGGGCCTGACGAGCGAGAGCATGACCCGTGAAGCGGCTTGGTTAATGTTAGACAGTGGGCGTCGATTGGAGCGAGCCTTAGCACTTATCTCGTTATTACGTTCTACATTAGCTTTACGACATGAAGATATTCTCCAAAACCAAGTGCTTGAATCTGTTTTGGTGGCAACTGATAGTTTAACTATCTATCAACGCCGTTATCGATCCTATATTCAGTTGCCTTTAGTGCTGGAATTGCTTCTATTGGATGAAGCGCACCCAAGATCTGTGGCTTATCAGTTGCATGAATTGAGTGTTCACATCAGTGCTTTGCCCCGATGTAAGCGAGCCGGTCAAATAACGGCTGAGGAACGGGTAATATTAAAAGCGTATACCGATTTAAAATTATGTAATGTGCAAGAATTAACGCAAGTTAATGAAGAAGATGGCGTTTATCAGCAGTTTGAAGAGTTATTGTCCAATACAACCGATTTATTATGGCAATTATCTGAACTGATTGCAGAGGCTTATTTTAGTCATTCTCAAACCTCTCAATTAATGGTGAATAATACACCTGAGGACGAACTTTGAAATACCGCATTACGCACAGTACTCTCTATGATTACAGTCAGTCAGTTGGCTTATGTCAAAATGAAGCCCGTTTGCAGCCGCGCAACTTTTGGCGTCAGGAAGCACATAGCAGTCATTTTGAAATAATGCCAAGTCCGACTGATTATTATGAGCGGACAGATTTTTTCGGGAATAGAGTGGCTTATTTCTCAGTGCAAAAGCCACACACTACATTGCTTGTCACTGTTGTCAGTGAGGTCAGTCTTTTTCCGAAGCAAAATAACTTAGATTTATTTAATGCCGTGACGTGGGAGCAAGTGCAACAGATTTTGCAGGGGAATGTGTTAATCAATAGCCAGTCGCAATCGTTTGATAATCAAAGTCAGGGCCAATCACAAACTCAGAGCCAAAGCTCAGAGTATGTGCTTGAGTTATTTGATGCGAGACAATATGTATTGGACTCACCGATGGTGTCCGTCAGTGCCGAACTTGCTGAATATGCTCGGGCGTCTTTTTTGCCTCATCGCGCTTTGGTAGAAGTAGTTCATGATTTGATGTCACGTATTTATAAAGATTTTACTTACGACCCTACTTTTACGACGATCGCCACGCCTTTATCGGATGTGTTGCAATTTCGTAGAGGTGTTTGTCAGGATTTTGCGCATTTGGCGATTGGCTGTTTAAGAGCTTATGGCATTGCTGCTCGCTATGTAAGTGGTTATGTTGAAACCTTACCTGAACCTGGTAAAGCTCGTTTAGTGGGGGCAGATGCTTCCCATGCGTGGTTTTCAGTTTATGTTCCGGTGATTGGCTGGATGGATTTTGATCCAACCAATAATAAAGTACCGCATGATCAACATATTACCTTGGCATGGGGGCGAGATTTTTCAGATGTAACGCCTTTAAAAGGCATTGCATTTGGGGGTGGTCAACACACCTTGTCAGTTTCAGTTGATGTCTTAAGACTGACATAAACACATTTAATTTTTACACATATACAAAGAGGGCTAGATGGCTACAATTCATTTGATCGGGGGAGAAAAAGGCGGCGTGGGTAAGTCAGTAGTGGCGCGCTTATTAGCGCAATACATGATTGATCATGAGCTACCGTTTGTAGGTTTCGATACCGATAAATCTCATGGCTCATTACTGAGGTTTTACTCAGATTACGCGTCACCCACGGTGATTGATAGTTACCAAAGTTTAGACGCCATTATGGAAGTAGCTGCAGAGCAACCCGAGCAGCGTGTTTTAGTGGATTTAGCTGCTCAGACTCATCAAGCATTGGCTAAGTGGATAGACGACTCAGGCGTTTTGGAATTAGCTGAAGAGTTAGATATTAAGATTTATTATTGGAACGTGATGGACTCGGGCAAAGACTCTGTTGATCTGCTTAATAAATTATTAACGCAATTTGGGACCAAGCTGAATTATGTCATCGTGCAGAATCAGTTACGCGATGAGCATTTTAATATTTTAGAGTTTTCAGGTGTTAAAGAGCGTGCTTTAGCGTTTGATGCAAAAGTAATGACTTTAAAACGTCTGCATGCGGCAGTCATGACCAAAATAGACGGTAACAGCTACAGTTTTTGGGCTGCGAAAAATAAAGATGAAAATAGCCTAGATGCCTTAGGTTTGTTAGAAAGACAGCGCGTTAAAATTTGGCTCAGTCATGCTTATAAGCAGATAGAGTCATTAGGGATTTAACAATACGGACACATTACTTTTAGGATTATTCTTGGACATGTTGCTGATATGAAATTAAGAGTCAGTTGTAGTCTTCGTTTTCAAGTCTTTGAGCCCAGCGTCTTAATTTTAATGCTGCGGCCCTATCGAGGTGTCCAGCAATGGATTAACCGAGAAGTTTATGTAGTAAGACCCGTTATACCCATGCTGGAGAGTACCGATAGTTTTGGTAATTCAGTACAGCGGTTGATGGCTCCGGTCGGTAATTTTTTAATATATACCTCAACGGATGTCATTGTCGCCGATAAGATTGATGTTGCTCCTGGTGCTTATTTTGTAGAGATACAAGATTTGCCCAATTATGTGCTGCCCTTTTTATTGCCTAGTCGATATTGTGAATCCGATCGTTTTGGTGATTTAGCCAGAGAAATCACCTTAGGAGCGTTGCCTGGTTATGATCAAGTTAGCAGGATCAATGCATGGGTGCGTGATTTTATAGAATACGTTCCAGGGTCCAGTGAGTTTCCATTATCAGCAATAGAAGTGCATCAACGCGGACTGGGCGTTTGTCGTGATTTAGCGCAGTTGGCAATCGCTTTATGTCGAAGTATCAGTATTCCTACTCGATTAGTGGTCGGGTATTTGTACAATTTACAGCCCATGGATTTGCATGCATGGTTTGAGGCTTATGTGGGGGGGCGATGGTATGCCTTTGACCCAACACAAGCTGATTTTTTGGGGGGGCGTGTGATTGTCGCCTTTGGTAGAGATGCGGCTGATGTATCCATTTTTCATCAATTTGGCTCGGGATGTTTGTTAAACAATATGGACGTTCGGGTCGATTTGCTGGATAATTAACGCATCAAAAAAAATTTCATCGAATAACTAATTATGACTTATTGTATTGCAGCGTCTATAGACGAGGGTTTGATTTTGGTTTCTGACTCCAGAACCAATGCAGGCATCGATAATGTGAGTACACATGGCAAAATGCATGCTTTTGATACAACAAGTGATCGCTATATCGTATTGTTGAGCGCGGGTAATCTAGCCACCACTCAGGCGGTTTTAGAGCAGTTGCATCGTGATAAAGTTAAAGAAGCCGAAATAAATCTAAATAATGTAGAAAGCCTGTTTGAGGCGGCCGATTATTTGGGCCATGTGAGTGTAGAGAAACAAAAACAACATAAAAGTGATAAAGGTCAGTCTGCGTTTAATCCGACGGCTAGTTTTATCATTGCGGGTCAAATAGGTGATGAACCCCCTGCAGCGTATATGGTTTATGCAGAAGGTAATAGTATAACCACCTCTGCTAATACACCGTTTTTGCAAATAGGTGAGAGTAAATACGGTAAACCTATATTGGATCGGTTTTTAAAATTAAATACCCCGATTTATGAAGCAGCACGTTGCTGTTTGGTCTCTATGGATTCAACTATTCGTAGTAACGCGAGCGTTGGAGCACCCGTAGAAATGCTGATCTATCGTAAAGACAGTCATAGCTTCGATGAATATTATTGCTTTGATGACGATGACGATTATATGTTGCAACTCAGACGTAGTTGGGAGACTAAGTTACGTGAGGCTATAGCGGCCTTGCCGGACATAGATAAAACCTCAAATAAGGTAATGCGAAAGGTTTTATAAGATTTTAGTTTTTGTAACGCGGTTAGTGGGGCTGGATAGCCCCACTAACAAAATAAATAGTTAGTCTTCTGAAACAATCAAAAACCAATTTTGGGTGATCTCATTATGTAGGCCACCTATCTTATTTTGTAGATCATCTAAAATCCCACGTAGTTGAGCTTGGGTTGTGTCCTCCGTTTTAATGGCTTGCACGTAAGTTTGTAACTCAACGACTTTTGCTGGTAAGTCGCCATTGTTGGGTAATTTGATAATACATTCAGATATTTCTGATAAACAACAGATCACGGAGCGCGGTAGATTAGTGTTTTTCAGTAAAAAGTCTAGTACATCATCACCATTAACATGGCTGTGTTTTTGTTGACGATACATCAATAGCGCATTCAGCGCTTTTAAGACATTCATCCATAAGATCGTTTCATATTGACGGACTTCATCGCTGCGCGATTCAGAGAGTAGTAAAGAGGCCAAGTCTAATATGCGACTGGTCATATCCGCACGTTCCATATTTCTGCCTAAACGAATAAAGGCATAAGGATGGTTGTGGCTCATATAGCCCGATAATAGACCGGTAAAGCGTTGGCAACCTTTTAAAATCTCATTAAGAAAAATGACGCGATGACGTCTATTTGCGACGGTATCTAAATTCTTTTTGGCAAATAAATACATCTCATTGACTTGTTCCCATGCTTCATCGGGTAATAAATCCCTAGACGTACGGATGTTTTCTCGCGCCGCGGTTAAAGAAGAAAATAAAGAGCCGGCGTAAGTATCATCAGCCAATAGAAAACGAGTAATGTTTTTTTCATTGGCGACATTATATTTCTCATAAAATATCTGGTCAGAAGAATTAATTAGAATTAACTGCTTCCAGCCCATTTCTACATCTTTGGGCAAGTCCATGAGTAAATTCATGTGAACATTAACCAATCGGGCGATGTTTTCGGTACGTTCAATATAGCGGGCAAGCCAATAAATGCGTTCTGCTGAGCGTGATAACATTATTTATCCCCCATGTTAATAATCCAGGTATCTTTACTTCCACCACCTTGAGAAGAGTTGACCACTAATGAGCCTTTCTTTAACGCTACTCGGGTCAGACCACCTGCGGTCACAAACGTATCTTGTCCTTGTAAAATAAAGGGGCGTAAATCAATATGTCGAGGTTCTAGCTTACTCTTGCACAAAGTTGGGGCGGTTGAGATGGATAATGTCGGTTGTGCAATATAGTTGCGAGGATCTTTTTTAATGATGTCTCTAAAACTAGCGACTTCTTTCTCGGTTGCATGGGGACCTACTAACATCCCATAACCACCTGACTCATTAGCCGGTTTAACAACGAGTTCGGCTAAATGTTCAAGTACATACTCAAGATCGGCAGGGTTGCTGCATAAATAGGTAGGTACGTTGGGTAATATCGGTTCTTCATTTAAAAAGTAACGAATCATTTCGGGTACGTAGGCATACACCACTTTATCGTCAGCAACGCCGGCGCCTGGCGCATTAGCCAAGGCTACATTGCCTGCTTTCCAGGCGCGCATTAAACCTTTTACACCTAATGTTGAGTCTTTACGGAATACTTCTGGATCCAAAAAGTCATCATCAATACGACGATAGATGACGTCGACCTTCTCAAGACCTTGAATGGTTTTCATGTAAACGCAGTCATCATCCTTAACCACTAAGTCGCCACCCTCTACTAATTGAGCACCCATTTGTTGAGCTAAATAGGCATGTTCAAAGTAGGCAGAGTTGTAAATACCAGGTGTTAGCACCGCACAAGTCACTTGACCATTTTGGTGCGGAGCAATAGAGGTTAGCATTTCATGGAGACGGGTAGGGTAATCATCGATAGGTTGAATATCAATATCCTGAAATAATTCAGGAAATACCCTCTTAGTAATCACTCTATTTTCTAACATATAAGAAACGCCAGAAGGGACGCGTAAATTGTCTTCTAACACATACATAATGCCGTCTTTGTCGCGCACCAAATCAGTGCCACAGATGTTGGCCCACACATTGTGTTTGGGCTTCATGCCAACGCATTCTTTACGAAAGTTTTTAGAACTGTTTACAATTTCGCCAGGCATTTTGCCTGCTTTTATAAAAGCTTGTTCGCCGTAAACGTCACTGATAAAGCAGTTTAAAGCGGTTAGGCGTTGTTTTAAACCTTTCTCAATAATACGCCATTCTTTGGCAGCAATAATGCGGGGGATAATGTCGAAAGGCCATGCCCTGTCTATGTTGCCTTCATCGCTGTACACCGTAAAACTAATGCCCATTTCCATAATGGCAAGTTCAGCAGCGGCTTTTCTTTTATCTATATCCTCTTTCTTAAGAGTATCTAAATAACGACATAATTGGTGGCTCACAGGACGAGATTGATATTCCGAAAACATCAACTCATCGTAAGCAACATCAGTTTTATAGTTTTCCCAAATTGATTTCATGACACATCTGCTATATAGAGTTTAGTTCAGTAAAATTTAAAGCATGAATAATGCCAGATATGATCATCTCTTAAGCGGATACGCTAGCCAAGTAACGAGGTCCCCTTAATCTGAGCATAGAGCTGCATTTCAGTCCGCAAATCGAGTACTTGAGCGGACTTTTGGGTAATGTGTGCCAATAGAGATTGGCTCCCGAGTTCTAAGCGTACTGTACATTGCCCGTGGTTGTCATTTTTAATTTCTTTAACGCGGGCGGGCAGTATATTGAGAATGCTAGTGGCTTTGGGGGCTTCAAGTGTAAGGCTCACATCTCTTGCGTAAATCTGAACCCTTAACCCTGTGCCTACAGGCGCATTAATTAATGGCAGGCTTAGTCTATTATTTTCAATTTCAACACAACTTAAATGAAAGTCGGGTTCATGCTGAGACAAGGTAACTTGCCATACGCTACTGGCCGCTTTATCTTGCGAAAAGCTAAGGTCAATACGATTAAAGGTTTCAGTCAGGCCACCCATTGCAATGACTTTACCGGATTCCATAATCACTAAGGTGTCGGCAAGTTGCGCCACTTCTTGTGGGGAGTGTGTGACATAAAGTACGGGGATTGAGAGATACTGATGAAGGTGGATTAAATAAGGCAAAATTTCTTGTTTACGTTTGTTGTCTAAAGCCGCTAAGGGTTCATCCATCAATAATATGTCGGGTTTTAACAATAACGCTCTTGCAATCGCTACACGTTGTTTTTCACCACCCGATAAACGATCCGGTTTACGATGGAGCAAATGCGTAATGCCCAGTAATTCTAAGAGCTCTTGGTTTTCTTTTAGATTAATAGAGGCTTTTTTTTGCTGCTTTAGGCCAAACTGTAAATTACCCAATACCGTTAAGTGTGGAAATAAATTGGCTTCTTGAAATACATACCCTAGGTTACGCTGATAAGTGGGGACAAATAGGTCGTTGGTGCTGTCTTGCCAGCATTGGCCGTTAATTTCAAAATAGCCTATCGGTGCTTTCTCTAAACCGGCAATGCAGCGGAGTAGAGTGGTTTTTCCAGAACCTGACGGACCAAATAATACGCTAATGCCAGAGCTAGGCAACTGTAAATCAACAGCTAAGTTAAACTCACTATAAGTTAATTGAAAACGGGCTTTCAGGGATTGGATCATTTAAGTTGCTGTACTTGCGGTGGCGTTTTAAGCACGGAATACAAAATAAATAAGACCGTAAAAGAAAAGGCTAATAAGCAACCCGCCAACCAGTGCGCTTGGGGATATTCTAAGGCTTCGACATGATTATAAATTTGTACGGAAACCACGCGGGTTTTATCGGGGATATTACCGCCGATCATTAACACGACGCCAAACTCCCCGACGGTATGAGTAAAGCCTAAGATACTGGCGGTTAAAAATCCGGGCCGGCTAATGGGCAAAACGACATTAAAAAACGTGCTGATAGGGCTGGCACGTAAAGTAGCTGCTGCCTCTAAGGTTTGTTCGGCAATACTATTAAAGGCGGTTTGTAAGGGTTGTACCACAAAGGGCAGAGAGTAAAGGATTGATGCTATCACTAAGCCGGCAAAGGTAAATGACAAGGTGCCTAGATTTAAAAAATGGGTTAATTGGCCTATTGCCCCACTGGGGCCCATTAAGATGAGTAGATAAAAACCTAATACAGTGGGCGGAAGCACTAAAGGCAAAGACACT
>CANGLL010000009.1 GCA_947454605.1 Methylococcaceae bacterium
AATAACGGTGGCCAAGATTTTTCGCCGCGTTTACTGGTATGTATGCCAGAAAGTATCTTTTCTACACGAGACCAGTCAATTAACTCATGGACGTCATCGAGCTCTTTTAAGGCGGCATGCTCAATCAGCATCGCATCAACCCGTGTTGTTTGTTCTAGATTTTTCCACGCCATTTAAATACCTTTGAGAGTCATTTATGTTGTGCGTATTATCTCATTTATAGCTGACTTTGACTGGATTCGTGCAAAGGTCTCATTTTATTAAAGTGAACCGTCCAAACTTAGTCGATATGTTTGAGGCTGAGTTCTTGGGATTGCAAGAAATAGCAACGACCCGGACTTTGCGAGTTCCGCAGCCCATTGTGTTTGGTCGTACGGATACGCAGGCATTTTTAATGTTGGAGTATCTTGAATGGGGACGCTCAAGTACGGCTTCCGATCGTCTGATAGGGCTACAGTTGGCGGAGATGCATCAACAAGTACAAGCTTATTTTGGTTGGCATCGGGATAATACTCTTGGTACCCATAGACAATTCAATCAGCCTACAGGTGATTGGATTAGTTTTTGGCGTGATCACCGCTTAGCTGTGCAGTTAAAGTTAGCTGCTGATCATGGTTATAAAGGTCGTCTACAAATCTTAGGTGAACAACTTAGTGTGGACTTATCGGTTTTTTTTAGCGGATATGAACCGGTGGCTTCTTTATTACATGGCGATTTGTGGGGTGGAAATATAGCGGTCGACACAAATGGGTTGCCGGTTATATTTGATCCCGCTTGTTATTATGGGGATAGAGAAGCAGATATTGCAATGACAGAGCTATTTGGTGGTTTTAGTGCTGATTTTTACGCTACCTATTGTGAGACTTGGCCCTTGGATAGGGGCTATGAGATAAGAAAAGATTTATACAATCTATATCATATTCTTAATCATTTAAATTTATTTGGTGGTGGCTATTTGCGTCAAGCAGAACGTTTAATGCAAAAATTAATCTCAGAAATTGCTTAGAAGGTGTCTTAAGCATCAAATTCGTCTGTCTTGTTGGGGTGAATTTCTACTTGTACTATTTGGGGCCCCTGCATGATTTTAACCAAGATGCTAAATTGGTTAAAGGTTATATTTTGGCCTTCAATGGGGATGTCTTGCAGTTTAGACATGATAAGGCCTCCGATGGATACTTCATCTTCCAGTTCTAGTTCTTCGTTTTCAATATCAATGCCTAAGATGCGTTCTAAGGAGAAGATCGGTAAACTGCCTTTTACGACGAGTGTGCCATCATCTAACCGGTTCCAATCATTATTGTTTTGTTTAAATTCATCATGAATCTCGCCTACCATGGCGCTTAAGATATTATCTAAAGTGATAAACCCTTCAGGTCTATGGTCTTTCTGGCCGATTATTGCAAAGTGAGCTGCACCCATTCTAAAAGATCTAAATAAGTCTAGGGCTGGGGTGTCTGCGGATATATATTGTACCGGCCTTAAAAACGCATGTAGGTCTGTAATTTCTTGTCCTGTTTGTTGAGCAAAGAATAAGTCCTTTAAATGAATAACCCCTAAAATGTTGGTACCGTTGTTATCAAAATAGGGATATCTGCTGTAGCGTTTTTCTGAAATGATCTTTAAATTGCTTTGTAATGATTTGTTTCGGTATAAGGCAATTAGTTCATGCAGTGGTCTCATTAAATCTGAGACTTCTAATTTGCTAAAGTCTAAGGTTTTAGCGAGCGTGTTCCATTCATCACGGGTAAAGCGATCATCTTGATTGTTGCCCCGAATAATCAATTTCAACTCATCAGCTGAATAATGCACGTCGTGGCTACCAACATTGTTTAAGCGAAAAATACGTAGAATCAAAATGGCGCTTGAGTTAAGCAGCCAAATCGCGGGATACATGAGCCAATAAAAACCATAGATAGGGCCTGCACACCAAAGACTAATTTGCTCTGGGTTTCTGATGGCTAAAGACTTGGGGGCAAGTTCACCTACGACGATGTGTAAAAACGAGATGATAGAGAAAGCGAGTGTAAAAGCAATGCCGTGAATGAGTTCTGGTGAAATGATACCGAGTTCACTGAAAGTCGGCTCTAAAAGACCTGCAAATGCCGGTTCACCTACCCAGCCTAAACCTAAAGAAGCTAAGGTGATGCCCAGTTGGCAGGCTGATAAATAGGTATCTAATCTTGCGTGTACTGTGGCTAAAATACGCCCCCGCCAACCTTGAGTTTTAGCGATTTGTTTTAAACGCGTGTGTCTGAGTTTAACTAAACCAAATTCTGCAGCTACGAAAAAACCATTGAGTATGACTAAAAAGAAAGCAACTGCGATTAAAACAATATTATTCATACTTCTAAAAGTTGATAGTGTAAGGTGTGAGGTTTATGGGGGTTAATGTACGTAATTTTAACTAATTTAATGTGCATTTAAGATTATAATGCTCATATTTTGCAGTATTTAAAGTAGCGCTGCTGTGTTCATGCAATAAAAGGTTTTAATGTTTATTAAGCAAACTATCGATCGAACATTTTATAAAAATTTTAATTTGAAGGCAGTGCACTTTTTTCACCCCTGCGCTTTAATGTTGAGTTTAGCACTCTTAACAGCCTGTTCTGAGCCTGCTATTCAAAAAATTGAAGGTCATGCACAAGGTACGACTTATCATATCAGTTATTGGTCTAAATTACCGACAGACAGTCAGGTTATTGAAAAAAGTATCAAAGATGAATTACAAGCTATTGATAAAGTGCTGTCTAATTATCGCCCAGACTCTACAATTGAAGTCTTTAACAGTATAGAAAATACTCAAAGCCAAGAAGTGGGTGCAGAAATTGTAGAGTTGGTGCGCACTGCTAGAGGTGTGTATCAAGTAAGTCAAGGTTGTTATGATTTAACCACTAAGCCTTTGTTTAATATTTGGGGTTTTCACGCTGATAATCCCGCGATCCCTACGCAAGAAAAGATTGCTAATACATTGTCACTAATAGGTATGGATAAATTAGAGGTGGTGGATGACACGCATTTGCGTAAACAACAAGCCAATATTAAGGTGGATTTATCCTCTATTGCTCAAGGCTATAGTGTTGGTAAACTCAGTCGTGTGTTAGAGCAACAAGGGATTAGCGATTATTTGGTTGAAATCGGCGGGGAATTACAAACCCGGGGTGCTAAGCCAGATGAGTCCCCTTGGCGTATTGCCTTAGAGAGACCGTTGCCTGGTGAGCAGCACATGCAAAAAAGATTAACTATGCCTAAAGATTCGGTTATGGCAGTGATGACATCGGGTACTTATAATCACTACTTTGAGCATGAGGGCAAACGGTATAGTCATATTATTGATGCTCGAACCGGTTGGCCTATCGAACACGACTTGGTTTCTGTTACCGTGATAACAGATAACCCAACAGTGGCCGATGCTTGGGATACAGCCTTACTTTGTTTGGGTCAAGAAACGGGTTTAAAAGCCGCGAATGATGCCAATATCCCCGCCTTGTTTATTCAACAACAAGGTACAAATCTTATAGAAACCCGAAGTGCTGCTTTAATGGCTTTGGACAAAGTGATTATTGAATAATTGGAATACATGCATGTCGTTTAAAAACTCTATAGCTCAGTGGTTTTCTCGTTGGAGTGATTGGACTTTGGCTCATCCAATTCGGGTGTTGTTATTAGTTATTTTGTTTACTGGATTAGCCTTTCAGTATACGGCGACACATTTAAGTATCGATACTGATACTACGGATATGGTGGCACCTAATGCACCCTTCCAAAAGAATTTACGCGCTTATGAAAAGGCCTTCTCTCAAGATAGTCATACGCTATTGTTAGTCGTTGAATCAGATACACCTGAACTCACCAAAGCGGCAACAAAGCGTTTGAGTCGTATTTTGAGTGCAGATAAAACTAATTTCGAAACGGTTTACGTGCCTAGTGATAACGCGTTTTTCCATAAAAACGGTTTGCTCTATTTAGATAATCCTGAGTTACAGAGCTTGTCTAATCATTTATCTCAAGCACAAGCCTTTATTGGACGTATTTCTGAAGAGCCCAATTTAACGGGCTTCTTTTCTATATTTAATGATGCGTTAAGTAATGCGAATAAAGATCAAGCCGTACCTATTGATTTAACGGACTTGGTTAAAAAGGTGAGTCTATCGTTACATAGAAGCATGCAGGGTGACTCCAATTTGTTGTCTTGGGAAAAGTTGATCGCTGATAAAAAACTAACAGCTGGTCAATTGGATAAAGGTTTTATTACCGTATCGCCTAAGTTTGATTTTACTCAGATTCGTCCGGCAGAAAATGCAATTAATGCCATACATAAAGCCGTAGCAGAAATTCAACAAGCTGATGTGCCCCCTGTTAAAGTTTCTATTACGGGTGAAGCGGGCTTAGAAGATGATGAGTTAGTGGGAATGAGTACGGGTACCTTTAATGCCAGTATTTTTTCTATTGTCTTGGTGTTATTTATTTTATTGTTGGCTTATCGTTCAATTTTGTTAACGATTGCGACCTTAATATCTTTAGCGTTAGGCATGGTGTTTTGTGGTGCCTTTGCGGCCGTTGCAGTAAAAGAGCTTAACTTAATATCCGTGGCTTTTGCTGTATCTAATATTGGCTTGGGTGTTGAATACGCGATCCATTTCTGTTTACGTTATCAAGATAACTTACAGCACCACGTCCAAAAAGCGCGTGCTTTACGCAGTACTTTAATATCCACTAGTCCGTCTTTAATATTATGTGCAAGCACCACGGCGATTGGTTTATATGCATTTGTACCTACAGATTATAAAGGCGTCTCTGAACTAGGTTTATTAGCAGGGACCAGCTTATTTATTTGTTTGGTGGTAACGTTAACGGTGCTACCCGCTTTAATAAGTTATATTCCAGCGTCACCCGAAAAGTTACACCCACCCTCATCACATCCTGTTTTAGCGACTTTTGCAGAGAAAATGGCGACCTTAACGTTGCATTTTGCTAAACCCATTTCAATTATCACTGCGGTCATGGCGCTGATTTCTGTAGCGCTAGTTTTTAAGGTACAAGTCGACTTTAATCCCATTAATTTAAGAGATCCTCATACGGAATCTGTGATGGCCTTTAAGGAATTAACTAAAGATCCTGAAACCACACCGATGACTTTGACGGTGTTAGCCAATAGTCCTGAAGAAGCAAAAACCTTACAGAAAAAGCTTGGTGAATTAAAGACAGTTGATAAGACGCTGAGTGTTTTTGATTTTGAACCGAAAGAACAAGAAGAAAAGCTGGCGGTGATTGAGGAGATGGCCTTATTGTTAGGTTCACAAACTAAAGGCTTCCCTGCGTTGACTGAAGATCATGACCCGATTCTGGGGATCAATAAATTAATTAAGACCATTGATGTGAGTATAGCGGATAAGAAAGACCCTAATGAAATAGCGGTGCTTAATGCATTTAAGAGCGAGTTGCAGGGGGTTCTGCTTGAGTTAGACAATCGTCAAGAGCCCAGTCGTCGTCAATTTATCGAAAAAATACAAACGACTTTGTTAGGCACGTTACCCAGTGCGATGAATGAGTTGTTGGGTAGTTTAAATGCGAATGAATTCAGCTTAGATGATTTGCCGGCAGATTTTAAAATTCGTTGGTTGAGTAAAGAAGGTACTTATCGCATTCAGATTTTCCCTAAGAAAGACTTAATTGATTTGGCAAATCTGCAAGAATTTATTTCAGATGTACAGACTATTGCACCTAATACTACGGACTTACCGGTCATTTATTGGGAGTCGATGAAAGAGGTGGTTTATTCTTTCCAAAAAGCCATTACGATTGCTTTAGTGGTCATTGCGTTGTTGTTATATTTTATTCGACGGAATATAACCGATACTTTATTGGTGATGACACCGTTAATTTTAGCGGGCTTATTTACCATGGCCAGTACGGTGATAACTAATACACCGATCAATTATGCCAATATTATTGCGCTGCCTCTGCTGTTGGGCTTAGGGGTGGATAACGGTATACATATGGTAGAAAAATTACATCATTCTTTATCCGAAGAACAAAACATTTATCAATCCAGTACGGCTAGAGCGATGTTTTATGGCGCTTTAACCACGGCCTCTAGCTTTGGTGGCTTAGCCTTTTCAAGTCATCAAGGTATTGCTAGTATGGGCTTGGTGATTACGATCGGTATTTTTTGGATTATGACCTGTACTTTTGTGGTGCTACCTGCATTAAGCAAGATAGTTTTAAAAGATAGCGTTAAGGCTTAAGCATTAAACACATTTATTATTCATTCATGGTTCCAGTAGGAACTTTATTTATATACAAGGTAAGACATTCTCATGCTAGACCCGCGTTTATTTAGAACTGAACTTGATTTTGTTACTGAACAATTAGCTCGACGTTCATTCAATTTTGATTCTGCTGCTTATGTAGCATTAGAGGCCAAAAGAAAATCAGTACAAGTAAAAACTCAAGAGTTACAGAATGAGAGAAATAGTCGTTCTAAAGCCATAGGGCAAGCTAAAGCGAAGGGTGAAGATGTTCAGCCATTATTAGACCAGGTTCAGCATCTGGGCGATGCTTTAACGGTAGCAGAGGGTGAGTTGTCGGCCATCCAGTCTGAAATGGAAGCAATTATGGAAGCTATTCCCAATATTTTGGATATGAGCGTGCCCGATGGTAAGTCTGAAGAATTAAATGTTGAATTGTCCCGTTGGGGTGATGTGCCACAGTTTGATTTTGAACCTAAAGATCACGTGGACTTAGGTGCGGCTTTAAAAGGTATTGATTTTGAGTTGGGTGTAAAGATTGCGGCCAGTCGCTTTGTGGTTTTAACAGGACCATTAGCTAGGTTGCAACGCGCTATCATTCAGTTAATGTTAGATACGCATGCGGCAGATCATGGCTATGAAGAAACGTATGTGCCGTTCTTAGTGAATGCTGAAAGTTTACGAGGTACCGGTCAGTTACCTAAGTTTGAAGCCGATTTGTTTAAAGCCAGTGATGATCCGGCCTTGTATCTTATTCCCACCGCTGAAGTACCGGTTACTAATCGCGTGAGAGATGACATTATTGATGCGAAAGATTTGCCACTTAAATATGTGTGTCATAGTCCTTGTTTTAGGAGTGAGGCGGGTGCTTACGGTCGTGATGTAAGAGGTATGATTCGTCAGCATCAATTTGAGAAAGTAGAATTGGTACAAATCGTAAAGCCAGAAGACTCTGATCAAGCGCATGAAGACTTAACAGCACACGCTGAAAATATTTTAAAGAAATTAAACTTACCGTATCGCAAGATGTTGTTATGTGCAGGCGATACGGGTTTTTCATCGGCTAAAACCTACGACTTAGAAGTGTGGCTTCCAGGGCAGGGCGCTTATCGTGAGATTTCTTCTTGCAGTAATTTTAAAGACTTTCAAGCGCGTCGTTTACAAGCGCGTTGGCGTAACCCTGAAACCGGTAAACCTGAATTAGTGCATACGCTGAATGGCTCAGGTTTAGCGGCGGGTAGAACATTAATTGCAGTGATGGAAAACTATCAAGATGCACAGGGAAATATTCGTATTCCTGAAGCATTGATTCCTTATATGGGTGGTCTAACAGTGATTTCTCTTGGAGCTAATAATGCTTAAGCTTATTAGATCTGTGGTACTCGTGTCTATATTGTTAAATGGTTTAACTGCACTAGCCGAAGATATTACGCCACCTATCAATGTACATAAGTCTGCAGAGCAAGGCGATGTTAAAGCCCAAGCGAGGTTAGCGGCAATGTATTTGTTGGGCAGTGAAGTGGATAAAGATGAACAACAAGCTTTTGAATGGTTTTTAAAGTCTGCTCAACAAGGTAATGTTGAAGCTGAAATGATCGTTGCCGCCATGTATGAAAGAGGCTTAGGTGTTAAAAACGATATTAAGTTAGCAACGCAATGGTATGAGAAGGCGGCTGCTAAAGGTAATACGACAGCGCTGGCGCTGACGGGGAAAAATGATGTCGCAAAAGGCGGCGTTGCTTTTAATTACCAGGCGATGCGCTTAAGTGCCGCAAAACAAATTCCAACTGAATACGCTAAAAAAATCTTACTGACTAAATAAATATCAACATGACAATTACTACTCGTTTTGCACCCAGCCCTACCGGTTATTTACATGTTGGGGGTGCCCGCACAGCACTTTTTTCTTGGTTATATGCGCGTAAATACGGCGGCCAATTTATTTTACGCATAGAAGATACTGATTTAGAGCGTTCAACTCAAGAGTCAGTTAATGCGATTCTTGAAGGGATGGAGTGGTTAGGGCTAGATTATGACGCCGGACCGTTTTATCAAACTCATCATTTTGATCGTTATAAAGAAATTATTCAGCAGTTGTTAGATCAGGGTGATGCTTATTATTGTTATTGTAGTAAAGACGAATTGGAACAGCTCCGTACTGAGCAAATGGCTAATAAAGAAAAGCCGCGCTATAACGGTAAATGCAGACATTTAGGCGCCAGAGATGAGTCTAAGGAAGCTGTGATTCGTTTTAAAAATCCAGTCGATGGCGCTGTGACCATTCACGATTTAGTGAAGGGTGATATTGTGGTGGGCAATAAAGAATTAGATGATTTGATTATCGCTAGAGCGGATGGTACGCCTACTTACAATTTAACGGTTGTGGTGGATGATATGGATATGAAAGTGACGCACGTTATTCGCGGGGATGATCATATTAATAACACTCCGAGACAAATTAATATTCTGGCGGCTTTGGGTGCTCAATTGCCCTTGTACGGTCATTTGCCAATGATATTAGGTCCAGATGGGGCGCGTTTATCTAAAAGACATGGCGCTGTGAGCGTTATGCAGTTTAGAGATGAAGGGTATCTGCCTGATGCGTTATTAAACTATTTAGTACGTTTAGGGTGGTCTCATGGTGATCAGGAGATCTTTACCATTGCCGAAATGATTCAATATTTTGAGTTAGATGATGTCAATGTTTCAGCGTCTACTTTTAACATGGAAAAGTTATTGTGGTTGAATCATCAATACATCATGAACTCTGATCCTGCTCATGTGGCTAAGCATTTAAGCTGGCATATAGGGCAGTTGGGTATTGATCTCGCTGCTGGGCCAGCGTTAGTGGATGTTGTTAAAGCCCAGAGAGAGCGAAGTAAAACATTAGTTGAGATGGCGAACGCGAGTATTTACTTTTATAAAGAATTTGATAGTTATGATGAAAAAGCGGCTAAAAAGAATTTTAATGTCGAGGCCGCCGATATATTAGCGCAATTGCGGGTTGAGTTTGGAAAAGCGCCTGTTTGGGAAGGTGAAGCTTTACATCAAGTGATTGTAGATTTATCGGAATCTTTAAGTGTGGGCATGGGTAAAGTGGCTCAACCTTTACGCGTTGCAATTTGTGGTTCTGCTGTATCACCGGCTATTGATATCACGCTATCGTTGCTAGGCAGGGAAAAAACTTTAGCCAGAATAGAAAGAGCTGTTGATTATATTCGAGCAACAAATTGACTTTGACAAATGAGCTATTTCCTGTAGAATACCCGTTCTTTACTGGGGCCATAGCTCAATTGGTAGAGCGCAACACTGGCAGTGTTGAGGTCAGCGGTTCGATTCCGCTTGGCTCCACCAATAGTAAAAGTGTTAAGATTTAAATTACGCTAGTCCCCATCGTCTAGCGGCCTAGGACACTGCCCTTTCACGGCGGTAACAGGGGTTCGAACCCCCTTGGGGACGCCATAATTTATCTGTGTGATAAACAGTTAGCGTTTATAAATATAGTTTTGGTTAATCATGTTTTGATTAATTTAGGCCAGACTAAACCAGTTTTAGTCCCCATCGTCTAGCGGCCTAGGACACTGCCCTTTCACGGCGGTAACAGGGGTTCGAACCCCCTTGGGGACGCCATAATATTAAAAAGGCTTATCTATTGATAAGCCTTTTTTTTGTCTTTCAGTTTGGTGATGATTGTTTATCGTAATGTCCTGGTTGTAAAATTCAATCCCACCAATATAATGCTTAGGGTGTTCAGCTTTTTTAAAAGGAATCAAAATGGATAATGTAAGAAAAGTAGTGATAGGCATGTCGTTAATGGCAGTGATGCAATTTGCTGGTGCAGTTGAAACATTAAAGGTATGCGCAGATCCTTTAAATCCTCCGTATTCAACTAAAGATGAGCAAGGGTTTGAGAATAAAATTGCTGAACTGTTTGCTAAAGAATTAGGTCAAAAAGTTGAATATACGTGGTTTGCACAACGTATAGGTTTTATCCGTAATACCTTAACAGCCGATGTTAATGATTGGGATGCTACAAGTAATAACTATAAATGTGATTTAGTTATGGGTGTGCCTACGGGTTACGATTTAACTTTAAATACAGAGCCTTATTACAAATCAACCTATGTATTATTAATTGCTAAAGGTCGTGGATGGGATGATATTAAATCAGCGAATCAATTAACTGAGCTAGCTGATACTCGATTAGAAAAATTAAAAATAGCGATGTTTGATCGGGGGCCTGGCACAACTTGGCTGCAGCAAAATGGTTTACTTAATCAAGGTATTTCTTATCAATCGATGTCGGGTGACAGTGAAAATAATGTCGCTATGCAAATCGATAAAGATTTTAAAGCTAAAAAGATTGATATGGTTATCTTATGGGGGCCAATGGCTGCTTATGTTATCTCTCAGAGTCCTAAAGACAGCTATAACATGATTGCTATGCAGGCAGCACCTGGGATTAGGTTCGACTTTTCGATGGCAATGGGTGTTCGAAAGGGTGATAAAGACAGAAAAGCGGCGTTAGATAAATTGATTGTGAAGAACGCCGATAAAATTAACAAGATTATTGAAAGTTACCACGTACCTGTATTACCACTACAAAAATAAACAGCTGATGGGGTAATTTGTCAAGGCAAGCTGAATTATTAAGCCTGCCTTGTTTCAATAAGATTTATTTTCTATTAAATAACGCGATTAAGTGTGTAAAGTGAGCTACTTGATCATGTGATAATTGTGGCCACTGAAAGCGCCATTTCCAATTCCCTACCGTCGTGCCAGGAACATTCATGCGCGCATCAGACCCTAGTTCAAGTATGTCTTGCATAGGAATAATAGCTAAGTTTGCAACAGAGCTAAGCGCGGCTTCTATTAGGGCACTGTGAAGAGGGATAGAAGGCTTACCCAAATAATCGTAAGCATGATTTCTTTCATGGTCGTGAATGCTTTGAGTCCAGCCTATAGTGGTGTCATTGTCGTGGGTGCCGGTATAAACAACGCAGTTTTGTACATAGTGGCTGGGTAAATAGGGGTTATCTGGGCCACTTCCAAAAGCGAAGTGTAAAATTTTCATGCCGGGTAAATTAAAGTCATCTCTTAAGGCTTCAACTTCAGATGTGATAATGCCTAAATCTTCAGCGACCAAAGGGATAGCGCCGAATTTTTTCTCAATCGCTTTTAGTAAGGCTCCGCCTGGGGCTGTAACCCATTCACCTTTTTGTGCAGTCGGTTCGGTTGCAGGTATTTCCCATGCAGCTTCAAGTCCACGGAAGTGATCAATTCTTAGAATGTCAAATTGTTCTAATTGCGTCTCCATGCGTTCAATCCACCATTTGAAGCCATTTTTACTGAGATACTTCCAGTCATAATGGGGGTTACCCCAGCGCTGTCCTGTTTCAGAAAAATAATCGGGAGGTACGCCGGCGACAACTGACATTTCACCGTCTTTGGTAAGTTTAAAAACATTTCGATTAGCCCATACATCAGCGCTGTCATAAGAAACGAAGATGGGGATGTCGCCAAATATGAGGACGTCATGTGCATTGGCGTAGGCTTTTAAGGCCATCCATTGTTTAAAAAAAACGAATTGCTCAAATTTTATATTGCGGATGTCTTCGGCTAGGCGGGTAGACGCTTCTTTTAAGGTTTTAGAATCTCGTTCTTTAAAGGGGGTCGGCCATTGATTCCAAGATTGTTGATTAAACAATTTTCTAAGCGCCATGAAGAGAGCAAAGTCGTTTAACCAAAACGCTTTGTCTTTACAGAATTTGGCAAATTCATCTTTATCTTTTTGTGTAGCGCGATCTAAAAAGCCTTCGTAAACTTTTGCTATTAAACAACTCTTATTAAATATATCACTGCCTTGACACTCATCACATTGGTCAGAAGGTTTCAGCCAGTCGAGTTCAACTAATGACTCTATATCGATTAATGAAGGATTGCCAGCGTGTGCGGATAAACATTGATAAGGAGAGCCATCAGCATGAGGCATGCCTAACGGTAGGGTTTGCCATACTGTAATGCCAGCACTTTTTAGAAAGTTAATGAAATTATAGGCTTCTTTACCTAAATTACCCTGCTTATCAGAACCAGGTAAGGAGGAAATGTGCAGGAGTACGCCTGCTCTGCGTTTATTTAAAAGGTTATCCACAAATATGCCTCGTTAATGTTCAACACCTGGTCGCATTGCTCCACCCATACTGGGGTCACCATGGCCTCGTGTAAAGGATTCTGCCAGGTAAGCCGGAGGCTCTTCGCCTAATAAAAGATATAAATTAGTTAGATTAAGTCGGAATTGCTTTTCGAAATTACTGACAGCCTCTCCCGGGTTGTAGTCTCCAAACCACCAGAACCAGTCAGATCCTTCACATACTGCGAGTTGAAATTCTGCTTCTAGTATTTGTTGAGTTGTTAAACGCTTAGATAGTATCGCTGTATCGAAAACACATTTTACGTCACCAAGCATATCCCAGCCACGATTTTTATCAGCCGAACCAATCCACGTAGAAAATGTACCATAAACCCAGCTACCTGCTGTTAATTTATTTAATGGATATATCGTTGAATTGTTCTTTAAACATTCGGAAAAGGTACATAAATCAATAGCGGGATGCGTTGATAAGCGTTTGTAAAAAGCATTAAGGAATTCATAGCCGTTATTGGGAAAGTACTCCCACGCATTTTCACCATCCATAATAATTGAAACGACTTTGTCTCCAGGTTCATGTGCAGCTATATTTTCTATGTGTTTAATAAAATTGTTAACAGCGTCTTCTGCTAGCCATTTTGAATATTCAAAGCCAATCAGATCGGATAAGCCATCATCTCTAAAAAAACAGCTGATATTCGTGTTTATTAATTGATAGGGGTGATGTATGTCCATTGTGTTATTAGGCCTTAAACTGTTATGTAAGACAGATCCTCCGCTCGCAGTCCATTTAAAGCCAAAATCACTTAAAACCTGTAAAGTTTCAGTGCTGATACTGCCTTCCGATGGCCAGCAGCCCGTTGCTTTAATCCCGAAATAATGTTCAAAAGTTTGCATGCCTTTTTGTAGATGCCACAGAACGCGTTCTCTACCTTGTGGGTAATTCTTTAATTTGGGTAAAGGCGCTTCGGGCATGGCCTCATGTGCAGAGTTTAAATCAAGCAATAAAGGCATTATAGGGTGGGCATAAGGCGTGACCGAAAGTTCTATTTGGCCCTTTTCAGCTAACACTTTGTAGCGATTAACTACCGATTCAAGTAATTCGCCGATAATTGTAAACAATAGGGTTCTGTCTTCGAGAGTGAAGTTTGTGGTCTTGGCAATTAAGGCTTGTATGCGCTTATCACTCTGCTTGACTGACTCAGCTATCCAAGCTAAATGATACCAAACCAACATGTCCTCAAGAAATTGAGTGCTAATGTAGTTTAAAGCATAGAAGTGATGTTCTAACCAAGTAGCTATCTTAGCTAGGTTTTTAAACGCGAGGTATCGATTGATTTGTCGTTCTTTATTGGCACGTAAACAATCTTTAATTAATTGCCAGTAAAGTGGTTGATCTTCGGGAGGGTAGGGAGCAATTAAGGCGCTGAGTAGTGGGTCATTTAAGGGGAGTCCCTCTTTGATATACAGATGGATTTGCTGAACATAATCATCAATTTGTTCTAATAGTATTGGCGCAAAATTAACGACTGCTTTTGCTTGTGGCGTTGACTCTAAGTGAGCGGCCATGTCCACATAGTCTTTTATGACATGTAGACAGGTCCACGGTAGCTTAAATTCACCCGATTTTAAATCCCTATATTCCGGTTGATGCATGTGCCAGCATAAGACTAGCTTTAACTTATTTGTGTCAGTCATTTTAATAAATTCTCACAAAATATAGCCATGTAGCGGCGGGATCAGTAAATACTACATATTAAAATTAATTTTTTGCTTATGAATTTATAGTCACACGAATTAAGCACTGCAACCTCTTTATATTTGAGGCTAACAGTGCTTATTAGCTTATCTTATCTAACGTAATGCAATCGTTGTCCCAACATGTCGGGAGTCACTAATACTACGCCACCCGCACTGACATGAAATCTTTTTTCATCATCAGCTCGGTTTTCACCAATTATCGTACCTTCAGGGATATCACAGCCTTTTTCAATAATGGCTTTGGTGATTCGGCAATGACGGCCAATGTTAACTTGAGGTAGTAAAATGGAATCCTTTACTGAGCTATAAGAGTTGACTCTTACATTTGAGAATAATAATGAATGTCTGACAGCTGCGCCAGAGATAACGCAGCCGCCAGAAACCATTGAATCCACTGCGAGACCTCTTCTGTCATCGTCATCAAATACAAATTTAGCGGGAGGCGTTTGTTCTTGATGAGTCCAAATTGGCCACGTATTATCGTATAAGTTTAGGCCAGGGTTAACGCCAATGAGTTCCATATTGGCCGCCCAATAGGCGTCTATGGTTCCTACATCGCGCCAGTAACTTTGGGCTCCGCTTTGTAAATCTAAGAAGGGGTAAGCATTGACAATATATTTATCAATAACGGCTGGAATAATGTCTTTACCAAAATCATTGGTCGAGTTTTTATTGTCTGCATCTTTAAGCAACTGTTCAAAAAGGAAACCAGTGTTAAAAATATAGATACCCATTGAGGCCAATGCTGTATCAGTTCTGCCTGGCATAACTGGGGGGTGTTCTGGTTTTTCTACAAAGGCTTTTACGCGACGGTTGTCATCAACATCCATCACGCCAAAGGCTGTTGCTTCTTCTAGGGATACTTCAATACAGCCAATAGTTAAGTCGGCTTTTTTCTGAATGTGATCAGCGAGCATCGCGCTGTAATCCATCTTGTAGATATGGTCGCCCGCTAATACTAAAATGTGACTTGGATTTCGGCTACGCAATATATCAATATTTTGGAAGATTGCATCAGCAGTACCTTTGTACCAAGAATTTTCATCATGTCTTTGTTGAGCAGGCATTAAATCAACGTACTCACCAAACTCACCTCGTAAGAATCCCCAGCCTTGTTGAATATGGCGGATGAGAGAGTCAGATTTGTATTGAGTTAAGATCCCGATTTTTCGGATGCCAGAATTGACACAGTTTGATAATGGAAAGTCGATAATGCGAAATTTACCACCAAAAGGAACGGCTGGTTTCGCCCTCCAGTCAGTCATGTTCATCAATCTTGAGCCACGGCCGCCAGCTAATATTAATGCAATTGTGTTTCGGGTCAATTGACCTAAATTTGGGTCAAATTGGTTATTGCTTGGCGCTGACATTTTTTATCTCCATGCTGATATAGATATTACAACTCAAAGTTATTTTGGTAAGATTTACTCGACATTCATTCTACTACTACACCAAGGCCATTTAAAGTGAAAAAGCATTCTGATAAGACGGTTGACTCTGATACTGCAAAAACAATCTCAGATAAAACAGAAGTTAATGCGCCAGATTCTGAAATTATCACAGAAGTTAAAAAAGTTGCGCCCAAGCCTAAGATGGCAACTGCAACTAAAAAAGTGGTGAAAACGAAGGTGGTAACTCAAGAAGAGGTTAAGGTGGCTAGGCCAAAAGAAATTAAAAAAGCATCTTTAAACTCAGGTGTTTACGAATTAAATGAAGATGAGCAAAAAATTATTGCAGCTAAGCATCATGACCCTTTTGCAATTTTAGGTAGGCATGAAGAAGATCAGCAAATAAAGATAAAAGTTTATCTGCCTTATGCTGAAACGGTTAGTTTAAGTCATGATGGCTCTGAATTAGAGCGTTTAACGGGTTCTGATTTTTTTGAATATTATACAGATGCTAAAACACTTCCTGTTCACTATGAATTAACGTGGATTGACAAGGATGGCTATGCCTATAAAAATTATGATCCTTATGATTTTGGCGTGCAGTTACCTGCGTTTGATCAACACTTATTTGGTGAAGGCAAGCATTGGCATATTTATCAAAAACTAGGGGGGCATTGTTACAGTGTAGATGGAATTGACGGCGTTTTATTTACAGTTTGGGCACCCAATGCGGGGCGTGTCAGTATTGTCGGCGACTTTAATCGCTGGGATGGTCGTTGTAATCCTATGCGTAGCTTGGGGGGGAGTGGTATCTGGGAGATTTTTATTCCGGGACTAAAAGCGGGCTCCTTGTACAAGTTTGAAATCCTCAATCGTTATACTCAAGAAATTTTATTAAAGACAGATCCTTACGGACAGCAATTTGAATTCCGTCCCAACACTTCTTCTATCGTTGTTAAAGAAAAAAACTACGATTGGCAAGATGAGCAATGGCTCACTCAACGTGGGAAGCGGGATTGGTTA
Source organism: Methylococcaceae bacterium (assembly GCA_947454605.1). GTDB lineage: Bacteria > Pseudomonadota > Gammaproteobacteria > Methylococcales > Methylomonadaceae > Methylobacter_C. The sequence goes on from CANGLL010000009.1 coordinate 16,569, forward strand.
CATGAACCTATGTCTATTTATGAAGTGCATTTAGGTTCCTGGAGACGTGATAATCAAAATAACTTTTTAACTTATCGTACGTTGGCTGTTGAGTTGGTTAATTACGTAAAACAAATGGGTTTTACACATGTTGAATTATTGCCTGTTACAGAACATCCTTTTGATGGGTCTTGGGGTTATCAGACCACGGGTTATTTTGCGCCTACTAGTCGACATGGTTCACCCGATGATTTTCGTTTCTTCATAGATACGTGTCATCAAAATGGCATTGGGGTGATTTTAGATTGGGTGCCCGCACATTTTCCAAAGGACGCTTTCGCTTTAGCACGTTTTGACGGTAGTGCGCTTTATGAGCATGAGGATCCGCGTAAAGGTGAGCACCGTGATTGGGGGACTTTAATCTATAACTACGGTCGTAATGAAGTTAAAAACTTTTTATTAGCCAGTGCAAACTTTTGGTTAGAGGAGTATCACTTAGACGGTTTAAGAGTGGATGCGGTAGCTTCTATGTTGTATCTAGATTATTCGCGTGAAGCCAATGATTGGGTACCTAATCAATATGGCGGAAATGAGAATTTAGAGGCTATTGATTTTTTTAGACAACTCAATGCCGTGACTCATGATTTGCATCCGGGTACGGTAATGATGGCTGAAGAATCAACTTCTTGGCCGCAAGTCACTCGCCCAACATGGACTGGTGGTTTAGGTTTTTCCATGAAATGGAATATGGGCTGGATGCACGATGTGCTGAGCTATATGAGTGAAGAACCTATTCATCGTAAATATCATCATGACAAATTAACTTTTGGAATGTTATATGCGTTTACTGAGAATTTTACGCTACCGTTTTCACATGATGAAGTGGTGCATGGTAAGGGTTCATTAATCAGTAAAATGCCAGGGGATGAATGGCAACGTTTTGCTAATCTAAGATTGTTGTACACTTTCATGTATACCTATCCAGGTAAAAAATTATTATTCATGGGCTGCGAGTTTGGACAAGGCACAGAGTGGAATGCTAATAGAGAGTTAGATTGGTATGTTTTAGATTATCCTCATCACAAAGGGATGCAAACTTTAGTTAAAGATTTAAATAATGTATACAAAACACATCCTGCTTTATTTACGCATGATTTTGAACCGCAAGGTTTTGAGTGGCTTGATTGTCATGATGTGCAACAGTCAATCATCAGTTATAGACGAAAGAGTATGCATGAAGAAATTATTGTTATTCTTAATTTTACTCCCGTGCCTAGAGAAAATTATCGATTAGGCGTCCCCTATGAAGGGACATACACTGAGATATTTAATTCAGACTCTAAATTTTATGATGGTAGTAATGTGGGTAATGGTGCAGTAGTTTCTGAAACAGTTGCATGGATGAATCAGCCTTATTCCGTTAATCTTAACGTACCTCCTTTGGGTGCTTTAGTTTTGAAAATATAAGCAATACAAATATCCACTATTTAAAAGCTACTTATTAAACGATTTTAGATTAAATGAAAAAAATTCTTTTTGTAACCAGTGAGGCACATCCGCTTATCAAAACTGGAGGTCTCGCGGATGTCTGCGGAAGTTTACCTAAAGCCTTAGCCGAGCTGGATCAAGATATAAGACTCATTATTCCTAATTATCAAGCATTGAAGTCGACAGAAAGTGTGCGCTTTTTGTTTTCTTTACGTGTTGATAATCGAAATATAAACATTTTGGAAACAAGATTACCTGACAGTCAGGTTGTTGTTTGGCTGGTTGATTATCCAACTTTTTATAACTATCCAGGAAATCCTTACGTGGATGAGACGGGAGAGCCATGGGCTAATAACGCAGAACGATTTGCTTTGTTTTGTCGAGTAGTCGTTGAAGTGGCGATGGATAGAGGCTATCAAGATTGGAAGCCTGATGTTGTTCATTGTAATGATTGGCAATGCGGATTAGTTCCAGCGCTTTTATCCTTGGAGCAGGATAGACCTACGACCGTATTTACTATTCATAATATGGCTTATCAAGGTTTATTTCCTGTCAGTGAAGTGGCTTTATTGAATCTCCCCGGTCAATTATGGCACCCAGAGGGACTTGAATTTCATAGTAAATTATCTTTTATTAAGGGCGGCTTGGTTTATTCGGATTACATAACGACGGTCAGTCCCACTTATGCTACAGAGATTCAGACGGCTGAATACGGTTATGGTCTTGAAGGATTGTTGGAGCATCGTAAAGAGTCTTTGGGCGGGATTATAAATGGTATTGATTTAGATCAGTGGGATCCAGAAACAGATGCGTATCTCACACATAATTTTTCGATAACTACGCTTGATCAAAAGCGCCTAAATAAGAAAGAGTTGCAAACGAGATTTTCATTGCCGATTAACGAAAATGTGCCATTGTTTGGTTTGATTGGGCGATTAGTTGAGCAGAAAGGCATAGACTTAATTTTGGAATGTCTGCCGGAAATGCTAAGTATGAATGTGCAATTTGTGTTGCTGGGCAGTGGCGATAAAGACTTTGAAAAGTTAGTACAAATGTTAGCGCAAGAATATCCAGATAAGATGGCGATTAAAATTGGTTATGATGAAAGTTTGGCGCATTTAATAGAGGCCGGTTCAGATATCTTTTTGATGCCATCAAGATTTGAGCCGTGTGGTTTAAATCAAATGTACAGTCAGCGTTATGGCACGATTCCTATCGTTAGAAAAACCGGTGGCTTAGCAGACACGGTAATTGATACATTGCCAGATACATTATTAAATAATACGGCGAGTGGTATTGTATTTAACGAGGCGAGTGCTAGTTCTTTATTGGAAGCTATTAAAAGGGCGTTGATACTTTACAGTATTCCTGACAGTTGGAAAAAGATGCAAATAACGGGTATGGAAAAAGATTTTTCTTGGCAAAAAAGTGCTGAGGAATATTTAGCTTTATACGATAGTCTTTAAATAGCGAGTTACATCAAATTGATTATTTGATGTAACCCATTTGATTCGGTGGTTGTATCTATGAATGAAGTTCAGTTGCTATATGTGGAAAATGTAATTTATAAAAAGAAAACGGCGCTTATTCAAGAGTTAACTTTTTTTATAAAATTACATAATTTAAGTCCTAATAAGGTTTGTGAAGTGGTGTGGGCTGGTGAGGATGAGCAATGGCATACTCTATCGGCGCATTTTCATAGTGCAATCGATGAAGAACAAGAATATTGGCAGGCGAGTGTGACTTGCACAGCAAGTGATGAAGAGTCATTGCCGGGCAATATTGAATGTGTACTGCGTTATAAGGTGCTTGATGAAGAATATTGGGATAATAATCAGGGACTCAATTATTTTAGTCAGGCAGATTCCGGTGTTCGACTGACTCATTCTCAGGCTATTCAAAACATTGGGTTTGATAATAAATTTTATCAAGGTCAATGCTTTCTTCCCGTTACCATTGCGGTTCAACAAAATATTAAAGTTGACGCTATCGTTATTCATTGGACCACCGATAATTGGCGCACTACCCAAAAGACAGTCTGTCAATATAAGCGAAACCATTGGTCTGATAATCAAGGCAGTTATGCGCGTAACCCCAATCAATATGGCGTACAAATTTGGGGCGCTTTACTTAAAATAGAAGATCCTTTCTCATTACAGTATAGTCTTTGCTGTGAAACTAAGAATGTAGCCTACTGGGATAATAATTTTGATAAGAATTATTCTTTAACACATGATTTGTTACGGATTCTTATTCTCAATTTACATTGTTATCAGGAAGCCGATCAAGATTATAAGTTTTCACAAATAGCGAAAGCGATTGATGAGCAACAAGTTGACGTGATTTGTTTGCAAGAGGTTGCAGAATTGTGGAATAACGGTCATGGTGATTGGAATAGTAATTCCGCCAAGATAATCAATGATAGGCTTAAAACCCCCTATTATTTATACACTGATTGGTCTCATTTAGGTTTTGATAAGTTTCGCGAGGGTGTGGCTATTTTAAGTCGCTTTCCATTGCTAAAAAAAGCCTCAAAATATGTTTCTTCTGATACAAATCCAGAAAGTATTAATTCAAGAAAAATAGCAATGGCTCAGGTCAATGTACCTTATATGGGCTTGGTTAATTTATATTCTGCACATTTAAGCTGGTGGACTGATGGGTTTTCTGAACAGTTTAATAATCTAAATGTATGGGCAACATCACAGCATTCAGGAGAGGTGCAAGCGACATTGTTGTGCGGAGACTTTAATGTTGTACCTAAATCAGATGGTTATGATTTAGTGGTCAAAGAAGGGTACGAGGATGTTGTTAATCATGTGCAAAGTAGTCTTGAAAATAGTTTTAAAGTGACTGATCACTATTGGCGAGATTATCCTGCTGAGGATCATCGTATTGATTATGTTTTTATGAAGGCACAAAGTGCTTTGCAAACTGTTTCTGTAAGGCCCATATTTACTGAGCATGATTATGGTCGTGTGTCTGATCATTGTGGATATTTAATGACGTTTGAGCCAAGTAAATAAAACAGATTAGGTCTTGATATGCCAATAGCAGAGCATTACGCCATGCCACTTGCTGGGGTGTTGGGCGGTTACTTCCAAAGAGTAAATGATTTTAATGATAAATTTCAGGTGCGATGGGGAAAGATAGATTTTGATGTTTTTTATGGCACCCAAGTTAATGTAAAAACTGTCTTAAAAGTTTATCGAGAAGCCGGGCTTTGCGAAACTTATTTAGTAGACACAGATGCCTATGATATTCAATGGAATCGACATAAGCGCCGAACTAGAGATTTTTATATTTTGCCGTGGTCTAAACACTTCGGACATATCAATTGCATTAAGTTTTCTTATATTATTCATTTAGGTGAGCGGTCAATAGCCTCGCAAAATGAATATATCTATATGGATGGTCATCATATCCGTAGCGATGATGATCAACATCGACACATTTCTCATGAGTATTGCACTCATAATTCTTTTTATACGCATGAGTTAAATGCTGGGCAATTGCAGAGTGATGCCGATTGGTATAACCATCATTTCGACAATCTAAATTTGACGCCAAAGTTTACTAAAGGCCAGCAATATCATCCTTACCACCCTAAACGATATCTTCATGATCATATAGATAAAGTCATACGAAGTAAGTGGGAAACCCCAGAGCGCTTATGCACTATAAAAGTGAGCGTGGATTGTATTGATGATACAGATTTCATAGCCCATCTGATCTATGCAAGTCATCAGGGTGTCTTGGTTCAGTGCATTGTCGATTGGCGAAAAATGACCTTAACAAATAGTGATAATTACGCACGCTTAAAGTCTGCAAACGTAGAGTTAATTGGCGTATTTTGTACGCCTAAGCATCATTTGATAGAAGTTGAGCCCGATATGCATACTAAGTTTGTCATTTTTAATGATGAAGATTGTATTCTGGGTTCGTTTAATATTACTTTTGATCGATGGTGGGCTAATTGGGAATCAGGGATGACATTTCATTCCAAAGGCGTGTGTAGATTGTTGGATAATATTTTTCAGAGTCAGCGAGGGGGCGTGAATCAAAGATATGGAATTGATCCACTCAGTCACTTTAATTTACTCTACACTTTTGGGCGTCAGATGTTGCTGAATGGCAAGCCTTATAGGCCACATCATGCTATTTTGGCTGAAGTACATCGTGCCAAGCATTCCATTAAATTATGTTTATTTTTGATGGGTGATTTATTAGGCGAGCATCATGATAGTGTGGTCGATGCCTTAATACATGCGAAAAATCGTGGGGTAGATGTACATATTCTTTTCAATGGACATCTCGCTAGACAGGGTAAGATTGGTGTTGAGCGATCAATGTCAGATGAGTTGCAACGACCCTTATTGCCATCAATACAGCATTTAAAAAACTCAGGCATTAGTGTGGGTTTGGTCTATGGTCAAGACGATCATCCTGTACCGTACTCACCGATTCATTCAAAATACTGCGTTATTGATGAAACAGTAGTGTTAGAGGGTAGTTTTAATTGGTACAACACCTCGGTTTTTTCGCATGATTTATTAGTGATAGTTAATAATCATAAAGTAGCACAACCGTATCTTTATGAGTTTCAGCAGATACAAAACTCCTTTAGAGTTTATTACTAAAAGTGTGGCCCTCACAAGTAAATTTATTTTTTAAGTTCAAAACTATTTTGATAAAACCTATCATTTACTCAAAGAAGTTTTTATAAACTTACTGAAGACAAATGTGATTCAAACGTGATGGAGTGCGTCAAATAACCTTTAAAAACCAACTGATTGAACATCAATTTAAAACAAGTCATACTGCTGACATATAACAATGTAAATAATACTAAGGGTTTATGGCTGTAACGCAATACGAATTTGATCCAAGTTATGGATATACGTTAGAAACTTTACTCAATGTGAGTGCGCCTAAGGAACCTAAAGATTTTGATGCGTTTTGGGAGCAGCGATATCAAAGAGCATTAAATATTGATGCAAATCCACAAACAAAGCTTATTTCTGAGAACGCGTCTGGCTGGCAGGTGTTGGAAATACGTTATACATCAACAGATAATTTTATTATTCAAGGCTGGTTATTATTACCGGCTTCTGGTGTTATTAAGAGAGGCTTTGTTGTGGGTCATGGGTATGGTGGTTGTGATGGCCCTGAGCTTAAATTTCCTTTTAAAGATGCAGCAATACTCTTCCTATGTTTTAGGGGGTTGGCACTTAGCGCACATCCAGAAATATCCTCAGAACCTTACTGGCATGTTTTGCACAATATTGATGAAAAAGACAAATACATATTGGGTGGCTGTGTTGAGGATGTATGGCTAGGCGTTAGTGCATTATTATCTTTGTTCCCCTTTTTGTCGGGACATATTGGGTATATGGGTATTAGTTTTAGTGGGGGTATTGGGGCATTAGCGTTGGCATGGGATGATCGAATTAGCAAAGGACATTTAAATGTCCCCACTTTTGGTAACCAAGTATTGCGCTTAAGGCTTCAAACACATGGAAGTGCCCATAGTGTTCAGCAATATTATTTAAGTCATAAAAAACAGACGATTAAGGTTTTGCGTTATTACGATGCGGCTATTGCAGCTAAGCGTATTAAGATGCCCGTTCATTTTGCTTGCGCACAATTTGATCCTTGTGTTGCCCCGCCGGGGCAGTTCGCCATTTGTAACTCAGTGGAATCAGAAAAACAACTCTATACTCTAGAGGCGGGTCATCATGATTACCCTAATAAGCATCACCAAGATGTTGATTTGATGCAACAGCTTGAAGTTTTTTTTGCCTCTTTGATAGGTGAGTAATTATAAATTGAAGGGTGGGTGTTTTTTGCTAATAATGACAGCAGAGTTAGAAGTGATAATTTGACTTTAATATGAGAAGTTGCAATGAATCGAGAATATCATAAGTGGCGGAGTAAGCAATTAGGGCGAGACATGGAGTTGTTGGTCTTTGGGCATGCCGGTGCAAAAGTATTAGTTTTGCCATCTCGGTTTGGGCGATTTTATGAATATGAGAATTTAGGTATCGTAAAGTCACTACAAGCGAAAATTGAACTAGGTTATCTCCAGCTCTATTGTATTGACAGTGTTGATGCAGAGAGTCTTTATAATAAACAAGCCCATCCTAAAAGTCGCATATCACGACATATCGAATATGAATCGTATATTGTCGAAGAAGTCATACCCTTTATGAATGAAAGGAATCCTCATGAGTGTGTTATCTCTCATGGCTTAAGTTTGGGTGCTTTTCATGCCGCCAATATCGCATTCCGTTATCCACACTTTTTTAAAAAATTAGTCGCATTCTCAGGTCGTTACGATCTAACGTTAAACGTAGAGTACTTTAATGATTTGTTTGATGGTTATTATGATGAGGATATTTATTTTCATACGCCGAATCATTTTTTACCGAATTTAGACTGCTCTTGGCGATTAAATAGTCTCAGAGATATGGACATTGTTTTAGTCATTGGAAAGGAAGATCCTTTTTTAGACAATAATTTCAGGCTCAGTGAAATACTAAAATCTAAAAAAATAGATCATCAGTTATTTCTTTGGGATGATAGGGCGCACAGCGGGTATTATTGGAGACGAATGGCAAGACTTTATATCTAGTAAACGCCTTGATTTAACAAATACTTTTCTTCTGGCATAAAATTCCTTTATAATGCGCGGTTCAACGAGGCGGATCGCCTCTCCTTGCTTTACCTTCTTTTTAAGACAGAGAAGGGAGGCTTAACCGAAAGGAAAAATAATGCGACATTACGAAATTGTCTTTTTAGTCCATCCGGATCAATCAGCTCAGGTTCCTGCAATGATTGACCGTTACAAGTCAACAATTGAAGCTTCTTCTGGCAAGATCCACCGTTTAGAAGACTGGGGTCGTAGACATTTAGCTTACCCCATTAGAAAAATTCACAAAGCACATTATGTTTTATTAAACATTGAGTGTGATCAAGCTACTTTAGAAGAATTAGAAAGTGGTTTCCGTTTTAATGATGCTATTTTGCGTAGTATGACTTTATTGCAAAAAGAGGCCATCACTGAGCCATCTTTAATCGCAACTTCAACTGCTGAAGAAAATAAAGCGGCTGAATCAAGAGCTAAAGAAGCTGCTGCAAGAGAAGCTGTTATAGTGCCTGCAACAGGTGATGTTGACGAAGAAATCGACTTAGATGATGTTGATTTTGACGCTGATATAGATGACGCTGACGATATCATCGTTGAATAACACGATAACTTTATTAGATAACGGAAATTAATATGGCACGAAATATTAGACGTAAGAAATTTAGCCGAGTTAGCTCAGAAAGCGGCTCTCAAATTGATTATAAAGATCTAGATTTATTAAGCGATTATATTACTGAAACAGGCAAGATTGTACCTAGCCGTATTACAGGAACTAGCGCTAAGCATCAAAGACAAATCTGTGTTGCAATCAAACGTGCGCGTTTTATTGCATTACTACCGTTCTGCGACGCACACAAATAACAGCATAAATCGGCAGGGGCAGTGAATTTTTTAGCGACCTATATTATGCGGGGGCGTATTCAAGCCATGATAGTGGCTACGTCTCTTGCATTATTGTCACTAATGATGCCTCCCGTAAGTGTTTTAAGTTCAGCTACTGTAGCTCTTGTCACCTTAAGATTGGGTGCAAAAGAGGGGCTTACTATATTCGGTTGTTCAAGTTTAGCAACTGCAATATTAGGCTTTTTAGTTATCGGTAGTTTCCAGTTTGCATTAATGTATGTCATGGTGCTTTGGTTGCCAGTTTGGCTGATAGCAATAGTGTTAAGAGAAAGTAGATCGTTATTCTTAACTATTGAAATAGCCGTATGGGTAGGTGTTATAGGTGTTATAGGGTTTTATCTTTATGACGCTGATCCGGCTACACTTTGGAAATCTATATTGACGCAAATGATTCCTGTAGAGGCTCCTGTTGTGGATCTTCAGCAGAAAATCGATATGCTAGTGCATTACATGACAGGAATTATAGCCGCAGGCTCTGTATGCGGATTATTATTTGGGTTGTTTCTGGGAAGATGGTGGCAAGCTAATCTATATAATCCAGGTGGCTTTAAGCAAGAATTTTTATTTTTGCAATGTAAAGGCAGGTTGTCTGTTGGAGCTTTTGCTCTTGTAGGTATTGCCGTAGCAACTTCTGGCGTTATTTCTGAGATAGTTTGGAACACAACAATTCTATTGTTTGTTCTATTTGCCGTTACAGGTACTGCTGTTTTGCACACTGTTTTCTCAAAGATGAAGTTGGAGCGATTTATTGTACCTATGTTGTACATAACTCTCTTTTTGATACCCCATGCTATCTTATTGGTTGCATTGGTTGGTTTGAGTGACCCGTGGTTGAACTTACGTAAAAATTAAAATCGAATCTACACACGCTTAACAGCGTATAAATATTGGTTAATAACCGAAAGGTGAGGATAAAAAGATGGAAGTTATTCTTCTTGAAAAGATAGCAAATTTGGGTAACCTAGGTGACAGAGTCACTATTAAAGCAGGTTATGGAAGAAACTATCTTGTTCCACAAGGTAAAGCAGTTGCAGCAACAGCAAACAAAATTGCTGAATTTGAAGCGCGACGTGCAGAACTAGAACAAGCTGCTAAAGAAAAACTACAAGCGGCTCAAAAAATAGGCACAGAATTAAGCAAATTAGAAATCTCAATCGCTCATAAAGCGGGTGATGAAGGCAGATTGTTTGGTTCTATTGGTACTCATAACATATCAGAAGCCATTACTGCTGCGGGTATCGCTATCGAAAAACACCAAATTCGTTTGCCACACGGTGCAATACGACACATTGGCGATTATGATATCGACATCAACTTACACTCTGATGTGATCGTTACTTTAAGCATTAAAGTAGTCGCTGAAGCATAATAGTTTAAAACGCAAGGTATCAAAGACCTTGGTTATTATGGCCAATGATCTTTGAACCTTGTTTTATTATGCGTGTTATTTACACCGTTTTATTTTATTTCCTAACTCCTTTTATACTGTTACGTTTATTCTGGCGAAGTATTAAGGCGCCTGACTATCGATTGAGATGGTTGGAACGATTTGGCTTTTATAAGCAAATCTATCCCCAAGATGTGATTTGGTTTCATGCTGTCTCCGTAGGAGAGGCTGAAGCATTATTCCCCCTGCTTAAGTTAATTCAACAGCGAAATTCTGACGCAAATATTTTAATTACCACCACTACGCCTACTGGATCAGCTCGCGTTAAAGCTGTAATGGCTGAGTCAGTGAGTCATGTTTATCTGCCTTATGATATGCCCAATTCTGTCAATCGGTTCATTGCTAAGTTTAAGCCTAAGTTGGCAGTCATTATGGAGACTGAAATCTGGCCTAATTTGTATAGGGCTTGTGCAAATAGCCATATTCCGCTCTATGTTATCAATGCACGGTTGTCAGAGAAATCTGCACGGGGCTATCAAAAAATACCATCGCTCGTTAACATAGCTTTGGCCAGCATTAAAAGTATTGCTACTCAAACGCAAGAGGATACTGATCGGTTTATTGGAATAGGCGCGAATAAAGCATGCGTTTTAACTTTAGGTAATATTAAGTTTGATCTTGAGGTTTCTGAATCAGTTATTTCAAGTGGTGCAGAGTTAAAAGAAACGTTGTTTGCTGGCCGCTTTGTATGGGTTATTGCTAGTACTCATAAAGACGAAGAAGCTATTTTCTTAGCGATATATAAACAGTTAAAATTAAAGATTCCACAATTACTATTGCTTATAGTTCCCCGGCACCCAGAGCGTTTTAATGACGTAAAACTGCTCTGCATCCAAGATCAATTAAACGTTGTTTTAAGAACCACTGGAGAACCCGTTACTCAGTCTACTGATATTTATCTGGTAGATACGATGGGGGAGTTAAAGCTACTCTATGCGGCCTCTGATGTGGCTTTTGTGGGTGGCAGTATGGTGCCGGTAGGTGGTCATAATATTTTAGAGGCATCTGTCATTGGTGTTCCAGTGATGTTTGGCTCTTACATGACTAACTTCAAAGAAATTTCACGCCGAGTGATAGAGCAGCAAGCAGCTATCCAATGCAATACTTCAAATGAGGTGATTGATAATCTGTTACGTTTATATCAACACGTTGATCAAAGAAATACTTTAATTGCGCGTGGCAAGCAATTTATACAACAAAATCAGGGTGCTATTAATAGAATTTATGCTCTATTGTCTGAGCATCTTTCATAGAATTTATTATTATTTGTCCTGTTCTGTTACAGAATTAACTCTATAAATATTCAGCTATAATAGTGTGAGGGTTGCTACGAGATTTTATATCTTGATAGCAATATCGCGTTTTTAATCCCAAAGGTGTTATGAGTAAGCAAAGAAAAGCGGTTGCGTTAATTTCAGGTGGTTTAGATTCTATGCTAGCTGCGAAAATAGTCATGGAACAAGGTGTTCATGTAGAAGGGATTAACTTCTTTACGGGCTTTTGTGTAGAAGGCCATACTCATGCTATTCGAGCTCAAGATAACGCAAAGCCTAATAGAAATAATGCCTTATGGGTTGCTGAGCAATTAGGGATAAAACTGCATATTGTTGATGTGATACAAGAGTATAAAAAAGTACTCATCAATCCAAAGCATGGCTACGGCACGCATATGAATCCGTGTTTGGATTGTAAGATTTTTATGGTTAATAAAGCCAAACAATGGATTGTTGAAAATGATTTTGACTTTATCATCACTGGAGAAGTGATTGGTCAAAGACCTATGTCACAAACCAAATCAAAAATGCCGATTGTGGCTAAACAATCGGGTGCTGATGATTTATTGTTACGCCCCATGTGCGCTAAAAATTTGCCGGCGACTAAGCCAGAACTTGAAGGTTGGGTAGATAGAGAAAAACTACATGATATTACCGGTCGTTCTCGTAAACCACAAATAGAAATGGCAAAGCAATTCGGTATCGATGATTATTCCCAACCTGCGGGTGGCTGTTGCTTTTTAACGGATAAGTATTATTCAGCAAAACTTGTGGATTTATGGAAAGCGCAAGGCGATAAAGACTACGAATTAGATGACATCATGTTGTTAAAAGTGGGGCGACATATCAGGCCTAAGCCTAACTTTAAATTGATCGTTGCTAGAGAAGAAGGTGAGGGTCGTTTCCTGCAAGGCTATAAAAAAGAATTTATCAGTATGCATTGCTCCAGTCATCCCGGTCCATTAACTTTAATTGATGGTGAGATGTCTGCGGAAGATCTGTATTTTGCTGCACGGGTGGTAGCACGTTATGCTCAAGGCCGAGATGAAGACCAAGTGGATATCACTATTACCCAGAAAGATGGTTCAGAAAGAACAATACAAGTGAAGCCCTTTTCTAAAGCAGAAGTCCTTAACGAATGGCACGTTTAAAATAGTAGTTATGCAAGAAGCCATAAGAGAAACTTTAAACGCCAGACGTTTATTATGTCCATTGCCGGTCATTCGGACACAAGATAAAGTCAAGCAACTCAATACAGGTGATCAATTAGAAATAATTTGTACAGATCCTGGTGTAATGCATGATATTCCTGCTTGGTGCCGTATTAATGGTCATAAAGTACTTGAGACAAATACGGGTAATCACGAATACATCATTATTATTGAAGTAGGTGCAAAGTGACTGAAGCAATAGAAACAGTGAAATTGAATAAATTAAAAGCGAAAGCCAGTTATGTCGGCGCCGCTGTTAATATATTTCAGACGTTGATTAAAATTGGTTTTGGTATTTGGGGACAGTCAGCGGCTTTAATAGCCGATGGTGTACATTCACTCTCTGATTTATTGAGTGATTTCTTAGTCATTGTTGCCGTTAGACTGGGTAGTCGTGAAGCGGATTATGAGCATCCCTATGGACATCGTCGTTTTGAAACCATAGCCACCGTCATTTTAGGTTTAAGTTTAATCGTTATTGGTGGCGGTATTTCATGGGCAGTCATGACTAGAATTACTCATCCAGAAGCGCTGCCAGCCCCTAACTCATTGGGTATAGCGGTTGCGTCTTTATCTATCATTATTAATGAGTGGCTGT
>CANGLL010000010.1 GCA_947454605.1 Methylococcaceae bacterium
ACGAAAATGGCTGGCATGATTGCTGTGAAGGCCATGGTTCTGCTGAAGGTCGTTACATCAACTGGCTAACAATAAAAGAACAAACCGCCAGTGTTTTAGAAGATGTATTACGTATTAAAAACCATCCTTTAGTGCCTTCTGATATTCCTGTTTATGGCTATATCTATGACTGCACTTCTGGTAGATTAATCGAAGTACCTGAAGCAACTGCGGCAGGCAAAGTAAACTAATTACTTTTAATTGAAAAGCACTGCGTACTTTATAAAACGCAGTGCTTTTATTGATTAAGTTTATATCGCAATAAAACTTATATTTTTATTGCATCAAAACTAAGTACTTGTTGATGCTCAGCATCTAAATCAGTAATACCCTCTCTTGTTAGCCAGATGGTTTGCATGCCCACCGGTTTTGCGGCATCTAATTCTTCTTTAATATCCGATAAAAATAACAATTGCCCTGCCGGAAGTCCGATTTGGTCGGCTATTTTCGCATAAGAAGAAGACTCTCTTTTACCTCCGATATGCGTATCAAAATAACCCGAAAATAACGGATTTAAATCCCCGTATTCAGTGTGACCAAACAATAGTTTCTGGGCATATACTGAACCTGATGAATAGATATATAAACTTAAGCCTTTAGATTTCCATAGTTGGAGATTATCGACTGCATCTTGATAGACGTGTCCCTTAAAATCACCTTTTTGATAACCGGCTTCCCAAATTAAACCCTGTAACGATTTTAATGGCGTGACTTTCTTATCTTCGTCGATCCATTGAATCAACTGAATAATCAATTGCTCAATACTTAGATCTTGTCCGACTTCTTTAGAACTATCAGCCTGAATTAATTGTATAGCTTCATCTTGTATATGCGCATGCACATACTCTGCTAATTGCGCTCTTGCATAAGGGAATAAAATATCTTTTACGAAAGAAAGCGAAGAAGTGGTACCTTCAATGTCAGTAACAATCGCTTTTATCATGATAACGCTGCCACATAACTATCAAAACTCGGGAAGTTTTTAGCTATTTCACTACCTGTAAAATTTGCTACCCAGCCATCTGGCGTAGTGAATAATCGAATACAGGTAAATTTAGGATTTTCACCCATATCAAACCAATGGGGCGTATTAGCCGGCACACTGATTAAATCACCTTGCTCACATAAGACCGCATACACTTTATTGTTGGCATGCAGATAGAATAAGCCTCGTCCTTCTACAAAGAAGCGTACTTCGAAATCTTCGTGCACATGCTCCGCTAAAAACTTTTGTCTAAATATTGCTCTATCAGGATGATCTGGATTGAGTTTCATCACATCAACTGATTGAAAATGACATTCCGCTTTTAACTTGTCTATTGAAGTGGCATAAGCCGCTATTACGGAGGTTTGATCTGCATCAACCGCTAATTCATGCTCGCTACTCCATTGCTCAAACTGCACACCTAAATGCTTTAGTTGATGTTGAATAGATGTAAAATCTTCAAAAAGCTCACCCTGTTCTGGTTTAGTATCTGGATATATAGTTAGAGCACTCATTAGTTTTTAACTCCATGTAGGCGTATTTCACATTCAAATAAAAAATCCAAGGCCTCAAGGTAACGTAACGCTTCATCGACTGACCGTCCCCATGCATACAAGCCATGTCCAGCTATAATATAAGCATAACAATCGTTATGTTTACCCAAATACTCTTCGACTACCCCCGCTAAGCGGGCAATATCTTGATCATTAGCAAAAATAGGCACCACAATTTGAGTTTCATGCGTATCAATGCCGTTAAACGCCTTTAAGAGCTCATAATCTTTTAAAACAATTTCTGTGTTAAAAATCTTAGAAATCAAAGTCGCATTAAGCGAATGCGGATGTAATATTGACTGAATGTCCGAATAATGCTTATATAAAGAGGTATGTAACAAGGTTTCTGCAGAAGGTTTCTTGCCATCTAAAGATTGAGCAGTCGCATCAATCAACATAATATCGTCTATTGCTAACCGACCTTTATGCCTACCGGAAACGGTAATCGCAATGGTGCCATTAGGTAGTCGTATGGAAAAATTACCACTGGTTGCAGGCACCCAACCTCTGCTGTCAATATAATGACCGGCAGCAATCAGTTGTTGAGCGGCACTAAGAAAAGCATCATTGTTATTCATTTACTTGATTTCAATTAAATAGTCTTATAATTTCACCACAAAAACACTTATCAAATAAGGTACTTTATGCAGCATTTTCGTCTTTCTTTTATTATTACCACCGTATGCTTAGCCATCGCCTTCTATTGGGGTGGCCCGACGGGAGCTTTTATTGCACTTATCTTAGGTGTTCTTGAAGTGAGTTTATCATTTGATAACGCAGTTGTGAACGCATCCATCTTAAAACGCATGGATGAACGCTGGCAACAGTACTTCTTAACTTGGGGTATTTTAATCGCTGTTTTTGGTATGCGCCTATTATTTCCTATTTTAATCGTTAATCTTGCCACCGGCATTGACTTTATGGGTGTCGTTAATATGGCTTTGCATGACCCCAATACTTATGCGGTGCACCTTAATGAATCACATATACAAATTGCTGCATTTGGAGGCATGTTCTTGTTAATGGTTTTCTTCTCTTTTATATTCGATGAAGGGAGAGAATTACATTGGTTAGGTTACATCGAAAGAAAATTATCCAGCTTCGGAAAATTACAATCAATTGAAGTCATATTTGCTTTAGGCGTTTTGTTAGTCGGCCAACATGGGTTACCTGAAGATATTCGCCTTAAAACACTCATTGCTGGGATATCAGGTGTTATTTTATATGTCATAGTTGACAGCTTATCCGCTCTATTTGAAGATGAAGAACAAGGTGAAGATGTTTCCGAAGCCATTAAAAAAGGCAGTATTATGAGCTTTTTATACCTAGAAGTTTTAGATGCTTCTTTCTCTTTTGATGGCGTGATCGGGGCCTTTGCAATCACTCAAGACGTTATCATTATTATGTTGGGCTTAGCGATTGGTGCTATGTTCGTTAGAAGCTTAACCGTTTATTTAGTGCGTAAAGGCACTTTAGATGAGTATGTATTTTTAGAGCACGGCGCTCATTATGCAATCGGCTCGTTAGCAACCATTATGTTACTTAGTATCAGCATTCACATCTCTGAAGTTATAACCGGCCTTATCGGTGCTGTGATGATTGGCCTTTCGGTTTTATCTTCTATTTTCTATAAAAAGAAATTAGCGAAACAAGCTTAATATTTAATTGCAAACCAGTGATTATAAAAATTTGAAGCTCTACTGCAAATCGGTTGTAAAATGCCGATTTGGGAATTATTATCTTTTATTCAATACGGAAACATCATGACACAAGATGAATTAAAACAAAAAGTCGCTCAAGCTGCATTGCATTATGTTAAAGACATATCAATTGTAGGTGTTGGCACTGGTTCTACAGTCAAACATTTCATCAACTACTTAGCTGATTTAAAAGGTCAAATTGAAGGTGCTGTTTCAAGCTCTGAAGCAACAACTGAACATTTAAAGAAAGTGGGTATTCCAGTATTAGACCTAAATGCTGTGGGGCCTTTAGATGTCTATATTGATGGTGCAGATGAAGTAAGCCCCCACAATCATTTAATTAAAGGCGGTGGTGGTGCTCTAACACGTGAAAAAATAATTGCGGCTGCAAGTAAACAATTTATTTGTATCGTTGATGAAACAAAGATTGTTAATACCTTGGGTGCTTTTGCCTTGCCTGTAGAAGTTATTCCAATGGCAAGAAGCTATGTATCAAGAGAGTTAGTTAAATTAGGTGGTCAACCTGTATGGAGAGAGAACTTTATTACGGACAACCATAATGTCATTTTAGACGTACACAACCTTTCAATTACAGATCCAATTGAACTTGAAAAAATCATTAATAACATAACAGGGGTTGTGGCTAACGGCCTTTTTGCTTTGCGCCCTGCTGATGTTATATTAATTGGTGGTGGAACAGAAGTTATTACCCGCTAAATTATGGCTCATAGAAAGGGCTGGACTACATACCTAGCCCTTTTTATGGACTAAACCAAATACAAGATCATTTATCTCTCAGTCTTTGCCTAACTTATTTAAATTTTATCCAAATATTACCATTGCCTAGGAGCGCCAGCTGTTTTATTACTATCTTGATAGATTCCCGTTAATTTCTTCTTAAACTCGTTCGATATCACTCTTGATTCCTGCTTACTTTTTACTACTCTTGGAGTAATCAAAACAACTAACTCTGTTTTATTATTTCTCTTATCAGCAGAACCAAACAATGATCCAATTATTGGTAACTCATATAAAAAAGGAACTCCATTTTTATTATTGGTGAGTTGATCACTTATTAAACCACCCAAAACAATCGTTTCTCCATCATGAACCGCTACCGAACTATCAATTTCTTTCTTATTAATTGTTGGTGACTGAATGCCATCCTTATTTGTTACAGGAATTGCATCGCTAACAATTTGCCTAAGTCGCATATTGACTATGCCATTAGCATTGACTCTTGGCGTCACTTCTAAAGTAACACCAGTATCTTTATATTGAATAGAATTTGCTGTTGACAATCCTCCTAAACCTGGAGCAGATGTAGTGCCTGTCTGTATAGGAACTTGTTGGCCCACATTAATTTTAGCTTTTTGGTTATTTAATACCATTAATGATGGTGAAGAAATAACATTTAGATTATCAGCAGTTGCTTGTGAGCTCAAAAGAGCTTGCACGGTTCCCGAACTATAGAAAGCACTAAGTCCTCCGGTGGCAACAGCTGCAGCCGTAGATGCAGCTGCCGTTCCTGCAGTCGATGTTGCGGATGAAACTGGCGCACCGTTGATTATAGCGTTACTATTTCCATGATTTAAATACCAAGAAATACCATACTGTAATTCATTTTTCAAAGTTACTTCTACTACCGTTGCATCTATCAAGACCTGTAATGGCATAACATCTAATTGAGTAATCACTGGTAATATTGTTTCGTAATCTTGAGCTGAGGCTACGATAATAATCGAATTATTTGGACTATCTGGAATAATCTTTACTTTGCCAAGATTTGAAATGAATGAACCACTACTGTTACCAGATGATTCTTTTGATAAACTTAAATCCTCTTCCAAACCATTCGCTGCAAAAACGCCTAAGTTCGCAGTCATATTATCATTGCTTATTGAGGACGAATTATTTGAACTAGATAAACCAGAATTATCATTTGAATTTAGAGAATTTCCAGAACTAGACCCCATTGAAGAACTACTACCTGATGTATCTTGACTTGAAAGTGTATCTGCAATTTCTCCTGGAGCAACCTTAGCAGAACTATCAGAAGTTTTTGATCCCGAAAATATTTGACTTAATGTAGAAGCCAACTTTTTTGCATCTACGTGTTGAACTTTATAAACATTAACTCCTCCCCCAGAAGCCGTATTAGCCTTATCCAATCTACTAATCCAACTATCTACATCATCAAGATATCTAGCTTGGTGAGTAACAGCTAAAATCGCATTTAAACGTTTAATAGGAATAAATTGAAGGAAATCACTATCCTCTTTACCCTTACCTTTACTAGAAAAAATATCTTGCAACTCTTTAATCACAATTGCTGGATCAACATGAACTAAAGTGAATACCCCGAATGAACGTCCTTTTAACACATCAATATCAAATGTATTGATCATGTCAATCACTCTGTTTATTTCATCTGCGGTACCTGAAGCAACCAGAATATTACGCTTTCTATCAACGTTTAAAATGGTTTTCTCATGCACTAAGGGTTTAATAATATCAACGACATCCTGAACAGCTACATTTTTAACGGGAATAATTCGAGTTTGGTAACCCGCTGCCTTTGCTGATAAATCTGACGTATACAAGGCATCAGCGGTCGGCTCTATATGATAAATTTTTCCATCTTTTACTAAAGCTGCATTATTCATACGTAACACCATTTCTAATGTAGGTAGTAACTCTTCTTTAGTTAAGGGTTCTGTCGTTTGTAAGGTTACTTTACCTGTCACTTTAGGACTTAGAACATAACTCTGCCCCAAAATATCACTTAAAACCACCTTTGCTACTTCGCCTAAATCCGCATCATCAAAATTTAAGCTATAAGAACCAGATCCTTTAGGCCCTTTTGATCTGCTTTTTTGTGTAGCACTTGATACATAGCGATCAGTTCCCAAATATAATTCTTTACTTCCTTCTTGCAACGGCGCTTTATTTTCCAATTGTTCGAATGCCTCATTAGAACGTTCTTTTCTCACCACATCTAAAGGTAATTTATCCGTTTGCTTAAATGCTATATACTCACAACCAATAAGAGATAATCCGATAATTGTAATACTCGTAATTGTACTTATTTTTTTAAATTTTCTATTCATTCGTATTCTCGGGAGATTCTGCTTCTTGATCGACATTTAATGGTATATTCTTAGGTATATTCGGTGCGTTCGTTTTATTAAATAAATTTTTATTTTTAATTTTACGCAATAACAACTCTTTTTGTTGATCACCTTGATTAAAAACGATTTTATCACGATAAATTTCAGTTAATCTCCACCCATCAAGCACTTCATCTTTAGTAATTTTTCTATATTTATCTTTAGTACTTTTAGCGTTCAGATGACTTAAAAAGGCTGTCAACCCTTTTTTACTGGAATAAATACCATTTAATTGCCAATCAAAAACTACTGGAACAATTGTAGCCTGAGACTCATCAACGCTCTTCTCCTCAAGAGGACGCCTACCTTTAATAAATAATGGTCTTGCCACTAAATCTGAATAACTCTCTTCTGTTCGTTTATCAAGATCAATATGCGGAATTTCATCTTGTATCACCTTATTTTCAGTTGATAGTATGGACGCTAATGTTGACTTATGAATTAAAACTGAAACAACCCACTCAACCCCAATTATTGATACTAAAATTGAACAAATAATTGCTAATAGGGAAATTAATTTAGTATTCATTAGCCTGAATTTCTCATAAAACTAACAGCCTGAAAATTAACGTTTAATTCATTACTCGACTCCATTTGCCTTGTCACTTTATTTCGAACACCACGCATTGGCCTTATATCAATCTGATTTACAATAATTAATGGCTCAGATGTTTCAATTTTATACAAAACATTACGTAATACTTGGCTATTTCCTGTCATCCTAACACTTACTGTAATACGCTTAAAATTATCTTTGTTACTAACAGGTAAAGCCTGAGTACTACTTAATTGTCCGCCTTCTTCAACAATCGCTTTTTTAATAAATTCTTGCATATCTGCTGAAGCTAAAGCATCGGTTTCCTGAAGATTAAAATACCCTTGTTTATCTTGCTCTTTATTAATAGTTTCCATACTTGCTGCAACAAGATCAGCTCTGCCTAAGATTCGCTCATATTGTTGAAGTTTGATAACAAGATTAGTTTTATATTCATTTAATTCAAATGCTTTATTAATTAAAGGTAAGATAATAATCAAAAAAAACAATAACACCATAAACACTAATAAGCCTACTGCTAATAAACGCTGCTTAATCTTGGGACAGGAAAAATCTATATTTTTAAACTTATTCATTTTCTACCCCTTCGGCCTTAGCTACATCAACAGTAATCTGAAATCGCTCTAAATTGGTCACCTTATCTTGAGTAACTGGAGAAGCAAATCGTGCGTTAACAAACATATCAGATGTTTCCAATACTGCTAGCAAACCTGATGCGGCCGGAGAGTCTCCTTGTATCTGCAAATGACCTTCAGAGTACTGTACATAGCTTAAAGTAGTATCATCCTTTAAAAGGATACTTAGAGTATTCAACATATCAACTAAATCTGGCGCGGCAGTTTTTTCTTTAATTAGTCGACTTGTTTCATCGATCACTGCATCAATCGAAGATTGCATTGCTTTAACTTTTTTTGCGTCTTTTTCTAATGCCATCGCTTTTATATTTAATTCATTTACAGACTGATATTCATAAAACACAGGCATTGCAAACATTAATAAAAATAGAATAACAGTCAATGTTATTAATGATCCATGAATTAAATACGGAAGATTGGTTTTTTTTTGCTGCAAAACTTCAGGCAAAAGTGTGTATCCATCTTCCAAATAATCAAGGTTATTTGGAGAACCCTCATAATCTACATAAGAAGGTATAATGCCCAAGGTTTTAACGTCATCATACAAACTATCTAAATGCTCTCGGGGTGTTAAAATCATCATAGCTCTAATCTGACCAAGTTCATTTCTGCCATCCATGAGCTTAACTGCAAAATAAACTTGTTCTGGCTTGAATGGTGTGTAACGATCCAGCTCATAAGTAATAACTTGCCTAAGATTTTCTTTGGCTACCTCAGGTAAACTAAATTCTTTTTGAATGGCATCTAAACCAGATAATCTAATAAGCACTTGTGCTTTTTCTAAACGAATATCTTTTTCATAAAAACTTTGTAAATTAAACGTCTTATCTGCACGATCTAAAGTAATTAAATGTTCAACTACATCACCCAAACAATAAGACAATACTAATTGATTATTTTTATGAACAACAAGGATAACACCCTGACTGTCGTTAATAATCTGCTTTATTTTTTCTGGTAATAAGAACTCAAGTTCTCGTCTCCACCATCGAAAAAACTGCTTAAAATTTATATCAATTGCTGAGTTCAGGTTGAGCATATTGTTTTACTAAAAAGTCATTCATCTCATTGCTGAACAATGATTTATTATTAGATAGAGTGTGTTGCCACCTCAAAACTTGAAATGGATTTGAGTTAGTACCTTCGTTTTTCTTTATTACAACACTAAAAGATGCCCTTGAATTATCAGCTAATATTGCCTCAGAAACAACCGTCACCGCGTTATCATTTCCAGCCGAAACACTTCTCAAACTTGGGATCATTGGTAAAGGCGGACTAGGTAAATTATTTCTGGCGCTCTCAACTCTAGCTAATATATAGGCATTTATAATGTCATCATCTAGCTCAGGAATAGTTTTTAGAACATCTTTAGAAGCAACTTTAAAATTAACCGCCGGCTGTTCTGAGTAAACGGTCACTAATGGTTCAATCCAAGCAAAGAGCTTTTTATCCATACCTATGACTAATTGTAATTCTTCAATTGAATCAAAAGGTTTATTTCTAGGTACATAATTTAATCCAGCCTCTTCATACTCCACCTTTTCTGCGCCGTTAATATTAACTAAATCATCGGGATCACGCCAATCAAGAATAGCACCTAATAATTTACTTTGTCTCTCTTCATCAACCGGAGCATTAATTAATAAATTTTGTAAAACCCGTTGATCTGCCTTATTAAGGTCTATTTTACCGGTTTCAGATAGTAATCGTATTCGAACTTTTGCTCCCGTTGCTAAAATCTCATACAGACACCCATCTACTCGCCACGCCTTATTGGCGTCTTTATCCAATAACATCATCTCTGCAACTGCAAGACCCGACTCAGCAACCGCTTTAGCTTTAGAATTGCTTTTTATAAAAGCTGTTACTGAAGACTCTCTACGCAAGCTTAATGCAAAACTTCCTGCCATTATAATAAGTAAACTTATCACCCATAATACCAGTATAAGAGCCACGCCATTTTGACGCATTATGGAATTATTCCTTCACTGTCATTTGATATATTTGCGTTATTTTTAGAAGCCATTATCTTTAAAGGAATAACCATCTCTGGCCAATAACCACCACTTTCTAAAATAATACTAATTTTAACTAATCGAGGTTGCACGGTTTTATTGAGCCATTCATCTGACCAAACCCCATCACTTACAACGTCTTCTGAACCGAAGTAACTGAGTTTAAATTCTTTGACGTGCTTAATTAAGCTAACTTCTTCAAACCCTAATTCTTCATCGTAGTCCGCCCCATCCGAATTATAGGGCCTTACCCTAACATTAATATTCGCACTGTCATCGACTTCAACATATGAAACTGTAAATATTTGTAAGCCTTGCTTACCGGCACTTTCAGGAAAGTTTGAGACAAATTGCAAAGAAGTTGGCTCTCCCTGAAAAGAAAAAGGCCGCTCATCCACGGATTCATTCATGATAGGCTTTGAAACAGATAAATGTTCTTGAAAAAAATGATATACGACTGCCATTTCATTCACAGATGCTATTTTTTTCTCACCTCTTTCCCAGCTATCTGCACAAATTTTTAAACTCGTAAAAAGCAATACAACCATAATGCTGAGCAAGGTTAATCCAATCAAAACCTCAATTAAAGTAAAACCTTTTACTTCGAATTTAGCTCCAGTTTTAACCGAAATCATAGGGCCTTGGTACTCAATTTTAAAGTTGTAAGCTCAATCTGCCTATGCTGTGTATTTCGAGTATTCCAACTTACCAACACTTTAACTTTAAATAACTCCGCTGTACTTGGCGTCAATCCAAAGTCTTCTGTGTTAAAAGTATAGGGCGATATAACCAAAAGCCACTCATACTTATCACTAATAACCCCTGATTCCTCAGTAACAACTAGAGGTATTTCTGTTCCTGCTCGGGCCATTAATCCTTCAGCTACTTGTACTGCAACCGTGTAATCTTCAGCTACACCAGCCGAGTTAAGACCACCTGAAAATATCTTTAATAAAATACCCAATGAAAGCGCCAAAATTGAAAACGCAATCACAATCTCCAATAATGAAAAGCCCTTCTGCTTATTGATCGTCTGTTTCATTCAGTTCAATTTGTCCAGACAACCAATTAATATCAACTTTCCAAGCCGACTTTCCTTGGGCAAAAGTTACTCGTCCTCCTGTTGAGGATCCATCAGGGAAAAATCGAATGCTAGCCAACTCATCACTCTTAATCTGACTTTTAGCAGTAACAACTTTAACCACAACAGACTTTGGAATGGGATAAACTTTATTTCGTTTACTTACCGTATAATTTTTTTGTTCAAGATTAATAGTCACTGTCATTTCTTCATGGGAAATTAACGCCTCACCCCTAGCAAAACGTAAAGCAGATACCATATCTCTAGCACTTACTTTAAGCTTAGTAGCATCGTTACCCGATGATAAATTAATCCCTACAACAGCAAAACCCAACACCATAACAAATAAAACGACCATTAACTCTAATAGAGTAAAGCCATTATTATCCCTTACTGGTCTATGCATTAAACAACGTTTAATTTGAATTATTCCCAGCTATCAACGTCTTGATCTTCACCCGTGCCGCCTTCTCTACTATCTGATCCATATGAAAAAATATCAAATTTTCCATGGTCACCCGGAAATACATAGTGATATTCATTTTGCCAAGGATCTAAAGGCACTTTAGATTTACTCAGATAAGGTCCATTCCAGTGTTTTGCATTTGCTGGTGCCTCTACTAGAGCTTGTAAACCTTGATCTGTCGTAGGATACGTTCCCACATCCAATTTATACATATCTAATGTCGCAGCTAAATCTTCAATTTGGACTTTAGCTGCTTTAGTTTTGGACTCACCCATATGCTTCATAACTTGAGGACCTACAATACCAGCCAACATTGCGATGATCCCCAAGACCACTAATAACTCAAGCAAGGTAAAACCAGTTTGTCTGCGATTATTCATATATTTCATTGTTATTATTCCAATTAAAATGCCAAATCATTAACACTCAAAATAGCCAGTAAAATTGAAACAATAATACCGGCAATCATTAATCCTAACGTAATTATCAATACTGGTTCAAGAAACGCCAGTAACCTTTGAATTGCAACTCGCAACTGTTTATCATAAATAGTTGCGACCCTAAGAAGCATCTCTTCCAAACGGCCAGTTTCTTCTCCCATCTTAATCATTTGCAATGCCATTTTCGGCAATAAAGCCTTCTCTTGCAAAGCATCGGATAAGTGACGGCCTTGTTTTAATTGTTCTTCTGCATTTGAAATAGTCTCAGCCAATACCAAATTATCTACTGTTTCTCTAACAATGACCAACGCCGAAATAATAGACACGCCATTGCCAAGCAAGGTTCCCAAGGTACGAGTTATATTTGCTGTTTCTTTATTGAGAATAATTGTACCGGCTAAAGGTAGTTTTAAAAATCGTCCATCCCATACCTTTTTTCTTATAGGATCTACCATTTCATATTTCATGTAACTAGAAATAATGAAGAAGCCCAGTATTAATGCCCACCAATAACTTTGCAACCATTCAGCTAATCCAACTACGATTTGAGTTGATATTGGTAAAGCTTTACCTGCACTTTCAAACATTTCAGTAAACTGAGGCACTACAAAAGTAAGCATAATAAACAACGATGCCAAAGACATAACTAACAAAATAACGGGATAAATCATTGCCGTTTTAACAGCATCTTTCAACTCTTGTGAGCGCTCCAAGTACTCTGCTAATCTCGATAATACATTATCAAGACTACCACCAGCTTCTCCAGCACGGATCATATTTAAATAAAATTTAGTAAATACACCTTGTTGTTGTTCCAAAGCGTCTGCCAATGACACCCCGCCTTTAACTTTCTCTAAGACTTTACCGATTAAATTTGTTAAGCGTTCATTATCCTCGGTTAAATCCATCAAGACTAATAACGCTTTATCAATAGGTAAGCCAGATTCTAATAAGGTCGCTAATTCACCTGTCAGAAAACCTATATCTTTTGGGGTTAATTTAGATAATTTAGCACCTAGACCAAAAAAAGCACTTGCCTTTGCAGGCGCAACTCGAATAGGAATAAAACCCTCTAATTGAAGCGAGACTATGAGTGCCTTTTCATCAGATGCATCTCTAACCCCTTCTTCGGTTTCACCATTGCCGCCAATGGCTTTGTAAGAAAATAAGGGCATTTTATGATTCCGTTGTCACGCGCATTACTTCTTCTAAAGTAGTTACACCCTCTACCACCTTAACCAAACCATTTTCATAAAGGGTTTGCATCCCTTCGGCAATGGCTAATTTTTGAATAGTACCCGCCTCTTCATGAGCCATAATTAACTTACGAATAGGATCCGTCATAGGCAAAAACTCAATAATTGCCAACCGCCCACGATAACCGGTTCCCGAACAAGCGACACATCCTACAGACTTATAGAGCTTAATATGAGATTGGTTAGTAAAACGATCCAAACGTAGTTCTTTAACTAATTCAGGCTCAGCTAATTTTTCTTCTTTACACACAGGACACAATTTTCTAACTAAACGTTGCGCCAAAATACCATTAACGGTTGAAGTTAATAAATACTCCTCTAGCCCCATATCTAGTAACCTAGTTACACCGCCAGCAGCATCATTAGTATGTAACGTTGATAACACTAAATGACCCGTTAAAGCTGATTGCACAGCAATTCTTGCTGTTTCTAAATCTCGCATCTCACCGATCATAATAACATCAGGGTCTTGACGAACAATTGAACGTAAAGCAGAGGCAAAGGTAAGACCAATTTGGGGTTTTGCTTGAATCTGATTAATACCCTCCATTTGATACTCAACCGGATCCTCAACCGTAATAATTTTTCTTTGTGGAGTATTTAATTGTTTTAAAGCCGCGTACATAGTAGTTGATTTACCACTACCCGTCGGGCCCGTAATTAAAATGATTCCATGGGGTAAAGATAAGACTTCGATAAATTTTTCTAAATGTCGACCTGCAAACCCCAGCTCAACAAAATCTAATACTGTATTTTCTTTGTCCAACAAACGAATAACTAAACTTTCACCATACATTGTAGGAATTGTAGACACACGTAAATCAAGCTCTTTGCCCATCATTTGGACTTTAATCCGGCCATCTTGTGGTAAGCGTCGTTCTGCAATATTAAGTTTAGCCATAATCTTAATACGCGAGATAACAGCAGCAGTTGACTTTACATTAGGTGCATCAATCTCTTGTAAAACACCATCAACACGTAACCTAACTTTCAATGATTGCTCAAAAGGTTCAATATGGATATCAGAGGCGCGCATTTCTACAGCGCTTTGCATAATAAGATTCACCATTTTGATAACAGGCGCTTCACTGGCTAAGTCCTTTAAATGCTCTAAATCCTCTTCACCCAAATCATCAAAAGCTAAATCGTCGATCAATTTATCCATTTTTGAACGATCTTCACCGTACTGCACATCCAGCGCCGCATCAATTTCAGACAATAAACCCACTTTTACCTTAATAACTTTACCTAACATCAAACTTAAGGCATTAATCGTAAAGCTATCTTCTGGATCCATCATGGCAATGGACACCTCTTCATCAGAAACACTGAGCCCGATCAAATGATAATTCTTAAGAAATCGTAAAGACACTGTTTCAGGCAATTGTCTTTCGATAGGATAATGCTCAGGTACTACTTTTTCAAATTGACCTGACTCAACAAACGCATCGGCCACATCTAATTCGGAGCATAATCCTAACTTAACCAATAATTGCGGCAAACTTTCTGCAACAGATGTTTTCTGAACACGTTCAACTTTTTTTAATTCTGAAGTTGAAAGCTTATTTCTTTCCTGTAATGTTTTAAGTAAAGACTGATAAAGCATTTTATTTCCGCTGACTAAAGACCATGGCCTTTAAATTTGTTTGAATATCCACAAGTTAACTCAATGACCGAATATAATCTAAGTTTGATTTAAAGTCTATTAATGTTGCACTACATAATGACTTAAAAGATAAAGATGCTTTATATAACTAAAAATTTATCACTTGTTTAATGCTTATAACCTTTCCAGCCATAATAACTGATATATAAATAACCAAGCGCAGGTACAAAAAATGCCGATTGAATACCCATACTATCCGCGCAGAAACCTTGTATAACAGGTAAAACAGCCCCACCTACTATAGCCGCACACAAAATTCCGGACCCCTGCCCTGTGTGTTTACCTAATCCCGCAACGGCTAAAGAAAAAATAGTAGGAAACATAATCGAGTTAAACAAACCAATGGCTAGTATTGCCCACATAGCTATAAAGCCACTACTAAAAATCACTAGCAAAACTAACGTCATTGCCATTAACGCATTAAATAATAATGTATTTTGCGGTTTAATCTTTTGCATTATTAACGCACCAGCAAATCTTCCTAACATGGCACCTCCCCAATAAAAAGAGACATATCGACCTGCATCTTGCTCTGTTAAATTTCCTATAGAAGACTCACCTAAAAAACTGATCAAAAAACTACCAATAGAAACTTCACTTCCCACATAAAAGAAAATACCCAATGCACCCAAAACTAAATGTTTATATGACCAAGCACTTACATGTAAATCACTAACATCAACACTAATAGATTTAAATGACGCCGATTCTTTTTCCTGTACTTTAGGTAATTTAAGAATAACAAATACAACCGCCAGCATACATAAAACACTAGCCAACAACAAATAAGGAGTCTGTACAGCTAAGGCTTGAGCTGTTTGATACGCATTTAGTTCATCAACATTTAGCGCATGAATCTCTTCCGCGCTTTTTACAGCTATCGATAAAATAAACAATGAACCTAGATAAGGTGCAAGTGTAGTACCCAAAGAATTAAAAGCTTGTGTCATGGTTAAACGACTCGACGCAGTTTCTGACGAACCTAATATAGTGACATAAGGATTTGCAGCTACCTGCAATAAACAAATACCTGCAGCTAGAACAAAAAATGCGGTCAAGAATAAAGGGTATGAGTGCAAGCCAGCAGCAGGATAAAACAATAAGCACCCTATACCAGCTATCAACAATCCCGTAATAATCCCTCCTTTGTAATGGATCTTATCAACCAAATAACCACTGGGAACAGAAAATACAAAATACGCAATAAAAAAACAAAACTGTACCAACATGGCTTGGGTATAGTTAAGCGTAAAAACGGCTTTTAAATGTGGAATGAGAATATCATTTAGGGAAGTGATAAATCCCCAAATAAGAAATAGGGATGTTAGAACCGTTAAAGAGCCCATATAACTATTTTTACCGGGCACATTTTCTTTTATATCTAATGCTCTCTGTTGCATCCCCATGGCCTTACCTTTTTATTCTGTAATAGTAAACTGAACTGTCTCAGAGCCTACCATAACTTTAAACTCACCAGGCTCTACTATGCGTTTTAAATCAACTCCAATAAATGACAGATCATTGGGCATCAATGTAAATGTTAAAACTTCATTTTGCTGTGGATTCAGCTCAACTTTTTTAAATGCCTTCAACTGTCTATTAGGACGCGTAACAGTGGCGGCCATATCATTGATATAAACCAAAACAGTTTCTTTACCTTTTATTGAGCCAGTATTAGCCACATTAACACTTAAATTAATTGCCTGTCCCATTTTGTAATCATTCTTTTCAACTTTTAAACCTGACGTTTTAAACTGGCTATAGCTCAAACCATGCCCGAACGGATACAACGGGTTATAAGCATTATTATCAAAGTTTTCTATAGGTTTATGATCATACAAAACGATATCATTGGTATTTCTAGGATAAGAAATCGGCAATTTACCATTTGGATTGTAATCACCGTATATAATATCTGCGATTGCGACACCCCCCTCCATACCCGGTAAAAATCCTAAAAGTACGGCAGAAGCCTTGTCTGCTTGCTCAGTGATAATCCGTGGTCGACCGCCCAAAGTGACCAATACAACAGGCTTACCTGTTGCAAATAGAGCATTTGCCAATTCAACTTGAGATTGATCTATATTTAATGATGGAATATTACCCATCGTTTCTGTATAGGGCTTCTCACCTAAGCATAAGACAATAACATCTTGATCCTTTGCCGCATCTACCACTTTTTTAATATCTATTTTGTCATTAAAATGAGTGCCACCAACATAAGTCACTTTAGCCGTTGATTTCTTCTGCAAAGCGCCATAAACCGTCAATTTATCTTTTGGCTGTAAACTGACATTATCGCCTTGCCAACTTAAAGTCCAGCCACCATTTAAAACACTTAATAAATTAGAGGTAGGTCCAGTAATTAAAATCTTGGCATCTTTTTTAAGCGGCAAAATATGCTTATCATTCTTCGCTAGCACTATAGACTCTCTAGCAGCTTGCAAATTAGTGGCGGTAGATTCCCGTGTTGCAAAGTTCTCCTCTGCAGATAATGGTAAGGGTTTAGACTTGAATAACCCCGCTTGTTCCTTTACCGTCAGAATTCTACTGACCGCCTCATCAATGCGAGCCATCGGTACTTCACCTGATTTAACCAACGCTATTAACAAATCATAGAAAGAATAATCAAACGGCACCATGCTCATATCAACACCCGCCATCACTGCAATTTTTACGGCTTCTTTAGCTGATGCAGCCAATTTATCACGCACATAAAGGCGTTTAATATCTTCCCAATCTGAAACAGCAACCCCTTTAAAGCCTAATTCGCCCCGTAATATCGTCGTTAAATAATGATAATTTGCATGCCCCGGAATACCGTCCACTTCTCCTGAGTTAACCATTACAGTCGGTGAACCGGCTTTTATTCCTGCCTCAAAGCTAGGTAAAAAATACTCCCGCAACATGCGTTCACTTATCCATGCGGGTGTTCTATCTTTACCATTATTAGGCACACTATAACCTACATAATGCTTCAAACACGTAAGGCCTTTATTCGGCGCAGAAATATCATCACCTTGATAGCCTTTAATATAAGCAGACCCTAAAACAGATGCCAAGTGCACATCTTCACCATAGGTTTCCCATAAGCGTGGCCATAAAGGTTGACGACCAATATCCATTACTGGCGAGAAATTCCATTGCAAGCCAGACACTCTTATTTCTTGAGCAGTGATTTCACCTTCTTTAACACTTAACTCAGGATTAAAAGTTGCCGCCATATTAATGGCTTGTGGAAATAAGGTAGAATTTTTAGTATAGGAAGCACCGTGAATGGCATCAATTCCATATAACACAGGAATTTTTAATCGAGATTTCTCAGAAACCGAATTGATTGCATGAATTATTTTTCGCCAATCTTCAACAGATTGGGCTTTGTTATTTGGCGTATTTAAAATGGACCCGACATGGTGAGTTAAAATTGCGTCGAGTAACTTTGCTTGATCTATTAGCTCATCACCTTGACCTGCAATGACTGAAAAATCAATTTGAGTCATCTGCCCTACTTTTTCTTCCAGCGTCATTGATGCTAAAAGATCTTCTACCTTAGTTTGCCGACTAGATTCTTGATTTCTCACAGAACACCCCACCATAGCAAGTGACAAAGTCATTATAAAAACAGTTTTTATACGCAATTTCTTCCCTACCCGATCTTTTTAAATCATCAAATCTTAATCAAGACAGACTATTATGACTGTGGATTAACCAATAGATTAACTAGGATTTGTTCATAAATAGCGCTTAAAATCTCTAAATCTTCCACTGCCACATGCTCATTAATTTTATGAATACTTTCATTCAATGGCCCTAACTCCAGCACTTGAGCACCTGTAGGCGCAATAAATCGCCCATCTGAAGTTCCACCACCTGTATCATCTAAAGTTTCAAAACCAGTCACAGTTTTGATAGCCGCATGCGTTGCATCAATCAATGCACCTTTTCCTGTTAAAAAAGGATTACCTGACAAACGCCATTGCAAATCATATTTGAAATTGTATTTATCTAAAATTGCACAAGTACGTTGTTTAATGGTTTCTTCATTTAACTCAGTACAAAAACGCAAATTAAACTGTACTTCGGCTGACCCCGGAATAATATTTTCAGCGCCTGTACCAGAATTAATATTAGACACTTGTAAGCTAGTAGGCGGGAAAAACACATTGCCATGATCCCAAACTTCTTCAGTTAGCTCTTTTAAAGCAGGGGCAAAACTATGAATAGGGTTATCCGCCAATTCTGGATAAGCCACATGGCCCTGAATACCTATCACTGTTAACTTAGCGCATAAGGAGCCTCGGCGTCCAACTCGAATCACATCCCCCATTTTTTTATCGCTAGAAGGCTCACCTACCAAACACCAATCAATTTTTTCTTGGCGCCGCTCAAAAACCTCCATCACTTTAACCACTCCGTTTGTTGCAGCGCCTTCTTCATCACTGGTTAACAAAATCCCAATAGAACCCGCATGATCCGGATATTTCGCAACAAATCGCTCAACGGCGGTCATAAAACTAGCAATACCGCCTTTCATATCGGCAGCGCCCCTGCCATATAATTTTCCATCGCGGATAGTCGGCTCAAAAGGAGGCGATACCCAAGCCTCTAAAGGACCCGGAGGGACCACATCGGTATGACCTAAAAAAGTGAATAAAGGTTTCTCATTGCCACGTTTTAACCAAAGATTTTGCGTATCATTAAAGTTAAGACGTTCTTCCTTAAAATTTAAACCCTGTAAACGGTCAACAATGTAATCCTGACAACCGGCATCATCAGGGGTAACCGATGGCTTTTTAATTAAATCTATAAGAAGTTCTAACGTGTCACTCATAATAATTCTGCACTATAAGACGCCTCTTTAAAACCAACAATAAGCTTATTGCCAGTATCTAAAAGGGGTCTTTTGATTAAAGTTGGGGTTATAAGCATTAAGCTTAAGGCTGTTTCTAAATTGATATGAGTACGTTGCTCATCACTTAATTGTCGCCAACTAGTACTACTGCGATTTAATAACGTATTCCAATCTACACGTTCCGCAAAGTCTTGCAGTTGTTCTGAGGTTAGCCCATCAATTCTAAAATCATGAAATTGATAGGCTACTGAGTTTTGATCAAGCCAACGCCGTGCTTTTTTTACCGTATCACAGGCTTTTATTCCGTACAGCGTCACCATTGTTATAACTGACTATTTAATAACTCATCAATACTAGGTAATTGCTTGTCAACTTTACAACGACTCTTATATACATCAACAAATTCCATAAAAGCTTGCTCAAGATCGGCCAAAATCTCCTCTTCGTTTTCACGCTCTTCATCTGGCACATCTTCAGATTCTAAATATTCGCGCTGTAAGTCCACTTCACTATTAAGAGCTAATGTGGCATATATAAGGGCATTATTTGAAATTTTATCGCTCATAATATTTAGTAAAATTAAAGTTAAGTAAAGTTATAAATGGAGTAGGTGATACATAAAAAGTCGAATCAACCTAACTACATTATTCAATAGGTTTTCTATAATGCAATGTCAACCCTTGCAAAAAATTTCTAATGATTTGATCGCCACATTCTCTGTAATTCTTATGGTCTTTTTGTCTAAAAAAGGCACTCAATTCGCCTTTAGAAATCTGGAAATCCGCCAACTTTAAAGTATTTAGCATATCTTCTTCTTTAAAATTTAACGCAATTCGCAATTTCTTGAGCATACTGTTATTTGATAATGGCAAAGATGGTTTCTTCTCCTGCCCAGGCTTGTCTTCTTGCTTACCTCTTTTATAAATAATCAACCCTGATAAGAAATCATCCATTTTTTGATTATTTAATGAAACAAAACCCTCTTGCTCATCTTTTTTCAAATAACTTAATAACTCATCACGACTTATAACTAAATCGCCTAAAGCAAAAACTTCTAGCATCATGGCATCATTAAAATCTAGTGCATATCGCACCCGACGTAATACGTCATTGTTAATCATTTAATATCCCGCTCTAAGACAGTTTTAATCTCTTAACAATTCGTTAATACCGGTTTTGCTACGCGTTCTTTCATCCACTTGCTTAATAATAACCGCACAATACAAACTATATGTACCATCAGCAGAAGGTAAATTACCAGAAACCACCACTGAACCTGCAGGGATACGACCGTAAGTAATTTCACCTGTCATACGGTTGAATATCTTGGTACTTTGGCCAATGTAAACGCCCATTGAAATAACGCAACCATCTTCTACTATCACGCCTTCAACAATTTCAGAACGTGCGCCAATAAAACAGTTATCACCAATAATAGTGGGGCCCGCTTGTAAAGGCTCTAAAACACCACCAATACCTACGCCACCTGATAAATGTACATTTTTACCAATTTGCGCGCATGATCCAACAGTTACCCAAGTATCAACCATAGTGCCGCTATCTACATAGGCACCAATGTTAACGTAAGACGGCATTAAAATAGCACCCGGTGCGATATAAGAACCATGTCGAGCAACCGCATTTGGCACAACACGTACACCAGCGTTAGCAAAATCTTCTTCTGTATAGTTAGAATATTTACATTCCACTTTATCGTAATAACGCGTATTACCACCATCCATTAAACGGTTTTCATTAATTCTAAATGATAATAAAACGGCTTTTTTGATCCATTGATGTGTAACCCACTCCCCATCAATTTTTTCAGCAACTCTTAATACACCTTTATCTAATAAACTTAAGGTTTCAGTAACCGCCTGACGTATTTCTGCTGATACATTCGCAGGAGTAATATCACCACGTTGTTCAAAGGCATTTTCTATAATAATTTTTGTATTGTTCATCATCACATCTATAAGGTTTGAAAAAAAATTTTAATTCGATGGGCCGCTGTAATACAGTCTGCTAAAGGCGCAACTAAAGCAATTCTCACATAATTAACACCGGGGTTTAATCCTGAAAAATCACGAGACAAATAACTACCCGGTAATACAGTAATATTTTCTTGAGCAAAAAGTTTTTGAGCAAAGTCAGTATCCGCTATCGGGGTTTTTAACCATACATAAAAACCTGCTGGTGGTTTATTAATATCGCAGACATCACTAAGAATTTCTATAAAAGCTGCAAATTTTTCCCGATACAATCGGCGATTTTCTACCACATGCATCTCATCTGACCACGCCTTAATACTTGCCTGCTGTGTTGGTAAAGGCATCGCACAACCTTGGTAAGTACGATATTGAAAATATTGCCCTAATATATCAGCGTCCCCTGCCACAAAACCTGATCGTAAACCAGGAACGTTTGAACGTTTAGATAAACTATGAAAAACCACGCAACGCTTAAAAGAAGTATTCCCCATACGATAAGCACTTTCTAATAAACCAATTGGAGGATTAGATTCATCATCATACAGTTCGCTGTAGCATTCATCAGAAGCAATAACAAAATCATATTTTTCTGCTAAACGTAGTAATTTTTCGTAATCGACTTGCGACATCACTGCGCCACTGGGATTTCCCGGAGAACAAATATAAATCAACTGACAACGTTGCCATATGGCTTCTGGCACGGTATCAAAATCAGGTAAATAGTTATCTTCCGCTAAGGTATTTAAAAAATAAGTTTCCGCACCAGCTAATAAAGCCGCCCCTTCATAAATCTGATAAAAAGGATTAGGCATAACAACAACAGGCTTAACCGTTGCATCCACTACACATTGCGCAAAAGAAAATAAAGCCTCACGCGTACCACTAACTGGCAACACTTGAGATTCTGGATTAATGCATTCAACAGGAATCTTAAAACGCTTAGCCAGCCAAGTTGAAATGCTTTGCCTTAATTCTAGAATACCTTTAGTGGTTGGATAATTAGATAACCCCTTTATATGACTAAAAATAGCTTCTTCAATAAAGCGTGGAGTAACATGAGCCGGCTCTCCTATAGACAAAACAATGGGAGACTTTTCAACAGGCGGCGTAATGCCTTGCTTTAACTGTGCTAACTTTTCAAACGGGTAGGGATGTAAATATTTTAAGTTAGGTGTCATTGCGAATATTTAAAAGCAGTATCATACCTAATAGTATAACATTGATTTGTTTAGGCTTAACTACACGCAGTGATTTATTTTATTAAAACAACCCTATGTTTTTACAGTCGTTTTAAGGGGATTTTTTTGTTTTTATAAAAGAAAAACTTTTATATTATCAGAGGAACAACGATGGGGAGGCCTTATAAAACATTATCCCTATCAGGAAGCTAATATAGCTTCCTGATAGGGTAACTAAATCGATTAGATTAGGCTTTTTAATTTAGCAAAATCTTCTTTAGCTGCTTTTAATTCTTGCTCTGCTTCTTGTAATGCAGATTCTTTAGCGTGTGCTGCGGCAGATTTTAATTTTCTGTTAGCTTTTGCACGTGCGTTATCAACTTTATCGTTTGCATTAATTTCTTTACTAAAGTCACTTGCTGCTTTGATTAACGCAGCCGCTTCGTCAGCAGAAGCACCCTTAGTAATGCCATCAATAGCAACTTGGATTTTACCAACGACTAAATCGATTGCTTCTTCTGGCTTATAAACGATTCTACCCGGATCATTTTCAGCTAATGCTGCAGCCGAAAAAGTAGCTGCAGAAGCTGCAATCACCAAAGATAGCAAGATTTTTTTCAATGATTTCATATTTTTACGAGACCTCAAGTTGTTGTTATTTATAATTATGTCGGCAAATATCTAACTCTAAGTATTTGCCGAGGATAATTCTATCACATTTAATAAGCTTTAAACTTAAGATTGTTTAAGCTCAATAATTTAAGCGATAGTTTCTAAATTCGAATACTTAACCCTAATTTTAGTAAATTAGAATCAATCAAAAGTGATCTTAGTGTGATAAATCGTATTTAGCTTTCATTTCTTTAAACGCAGCTAAAGCTTTATCTAAACCTTCAGACGCTGCAGCAGTATCACCTGCATCTAGAGATTTACGAGCCGCTTTTAAAACATCAGTTGCTTTTTGACGTTGACGCTCAGTTAATTCAAAACGGAATTCTTTTGATGCTTGAGCCGCTTCAAGAATGTCCTTAGAAGCAGTTGATAAGTCACCGCCTTTAACCGCTGCTTGCGCAGTAGCAATTCCTGATAATGTGTTTTCAATTGCTTCTCTAACTGCTTCTTCACCTTTAGGTGCAGCCATTGCAGATGAAGATACCGCAGCGATAGATGCTGCCATTGCAAAAGAAACTAAAACTTTTTTTAATGCTTGCATTACTTGTTAAACCTCGAAGTTAATATTTTAATAATTTTTTAGAAGCAAACCCATTAACCTATAAAATTCCTATCAACTTAGGGCTTTCGAGTTAATAACCTAGCTACGGACTGGGATTTTAACACATAAAAATAAATTTAAGACAATGCAAAGTGTGAAAATAGTACTTTATTAGACTTTTCTAAGAATATTATCTAGCCACGAAAAGGGTAAGATCCGCTTTAAAAATGCAAATAAATAAGTTGGAAAGGTTACGTAATAACGTATTTTGGGACGCTTAGCTTCTACAGCATGTATCAGTTTATCTACAACAGCTGAAGCCGGCAAAGTAAAAGGGACGGCCGGCCCTTCTTTTTGTAAACGTGCTTCCATCGCTTCATAAGCCGCTTTATGGTAACTATGAGTCGGATCGATATACTTTTTATATAACGCATAAGAATTGGTTCTAAAATCACTTAATATGGGACCCGGTTCTATCAAAGAGATATTAATACCGGAACCCTGTAATTCAAGACGCAGCGTATCAGCCAAACCTTCTATTGCAAATTTACTCGCATTATAAGCACCTCGATAACGCATGGCCACTAAACCCAATACCGAACTGTTATAAATAATTCGACCATAACCCTGTTGACGCATAATGGGCAAGACAAGATTGGTTAACTCATGCGTACCAAAAAAATTAGTTTCAAATTGCTGCGTTAGTACTTCACGCGATAAATCTTCTACGGCACCGGGCTGTCCAAAAGCGCCGTTATTAAACAAGACATCAATTTTACCACTCGTTAAGTCACAAATTTCTTGTAGAGCATTTTTAATACTTTCGCTCTGTGCCAAATCTAACTGCAAGGCTGTAAAACCTTCATTGCTTAAACGTGTTACATCATCATTGTTTCTAGCCGTCGCAATAACATGATGACCTCTAGCTTTTAAAATAACGGCGGCACTGTAACCAATACCCGAAGAACATCCAGTAATTAATATTATTTTAGATTCACTCACGTTATTGCCTAAATATTTATTGTTCTTGAAATTTTATAACCCAAAACAAAAGAAAGAAAGATTTCTTGACCTAGCTCAAGTTTCTAGCATGACATTTTGGTTTAATAGCAACCTGTTGATGCCATTCAACCGCTTATTAATTATAAAAACCACATAAAAAGCCTGCCATTTCGCCTCTTATGTGTCGCTGTTCTTAATAAATCCTCGTTATTTTGGGCTGTTTAATGAATATGTTGTATAAAAGTTAAACAGCTCTTTTTTATCTACAATCCTAAATTGCTTCGACTTAACTTCAATTAAATTACGCGATTGGAATAAGTGAAAAATGCGACTCACTGTTTCATGGGCAATGCCCAAATGATTACCAATTTCTTCCCTAGACATGCTCAAACGAAACTCAAGCTCAGAATAACCGCGCACTCGTAAGCGCTCTGACACATTTAAAATAAAGCTTGCCACCCGCTCTTCAGCTGAGCGTCTACTTAACAACATTTTTTGCACTTGTGCATCTAATTCATCACAAGATCTTTGCAATAGAATATGACTTAAACTTGGCATACTTGATTCAAACTGCTCAACCTTATGGGCAGGCAAATGACAATAATTTATAGTCTCTAAAGCAATGGCAGTACAGGTATGTAATTGTGTTGCTAAGCCATCGAACCCCATTATTTCACCAGGCAACATAAATCCCACCACCAACTCATTACCCGCTTGATCAAAACTCACCAACTTAGCACTACCCGACCTTAATGCAACCATGCCTCTAAAAGGACTACCTGCATGATAAATCGCTTCACCTTTCTGACGAATATTATTCCGACTCACCAACAAAGCTAACTCACCTATTTCTTGCCTATCCAAACCTTTGGGAATACATAAATTATCTAAGTTACAGTTTTCGCAGGTAACCGGTTGATGCGTGGTTGAAAGTTTTGGAATATTAGGATCTGACATTACTTAAATTGAGACTCATCCTTCGACGTCTGATTTATGGGATATTTAGAAACTGCGCTCATGCCTATTCCTAAAGAACAGGCATGAGTTATAGAAGAGTATTATTAAAAAAGAGTGACATCACTCGGATTGATATCAGCATCATAATCAATGCCCTCAATACCAAAACCGAACAACTTTAAGAAATCAGAACTGTACGCTTTATAGTCTGCTAACTCTGCAATGTTTTCTTCGGTTACCGCTTCCCAAATTGCTTCAACTTGGCTTTGGACATGCGGTTCTAATTCTTTTTCATCCACACGATAACGATTTGCAGCATCAATGCGTGGCGTGTCGGTGTATAAACATTCTGAGAACAAACGCTCAATTTGCTCAATACAATGCTCATCAGTGCCTTCTGCCTTCATAATCTTAAATAAGATAGACAAATAAAGTGGCATTAATGGAATGGCAGAACTTGCTTGAGTGACTAACGCCTTTAATACAGCGACATTAGCTGAACCATTGACCACTTTCAATTTTTCATTAAGCGCTTTAGACGCACGATCTAAATCTTCTTTGGCTTTACCGATCGTCGCTTGACCATAAATAGGCCATGTTAATTTGTCACCTAAATAAGTATAAGCCACCGTTTTAGCACCCTCAGCTAATAGATCAGCCGCTTGTAATGCTTCAATCCACAATTCCCAATCTTCACCACCCATCACCTTAACAGTATTAGCGATTTCTTCTTCAGTGGCTGGCGCTAAGGTCAACTCATTAATCGTTAATTTGTCGGTATTTAAATTCTTAGAGGTATGCGCAGATCCAATTGGTTTTAAAACAGAAGAATAAACTTGTCCAGTCACTGGATCAGTTCTACGAGGCGATGCCAAACTGTAAACCACTAAATCAATCTTACCTAAATCCGCTTTAATTTTTGCTATCGCTTGATCTTTAATCGCAGTAGAAAACGCATCACCATTAATAGTGTATGCATATAAGCCCGCCGCGGCGGCAGCATCATGAAAAGCGGAGGTATTGTAATAACCCGCAGAACCGGTTTTTTCTGATGGCGCTTGTTCATAACAAACACCTAAAGTTTTTGCACCACTACCAAAGGCCGCAGTAATACGAGAAGCCAAACCATAGCCTGTTGAACAACCAATCACTAAAACATTTTTTGGCCCAGCTTGATTAGCCTCAGCATTTACATGCGCTTTAACATACGCAATTTGTTCTGCAACATTGGCTTTACAACCTTGAGGATGTGCATTAGTGCAAATAAAACCTCTGACTTTGGGCTTAATAATCATAGCTTAACCTTATTAGAAATTAACGACTTCTGTTAAAACAACAGAGAAAATAGTGTGGCGGGATTATACACTAATGGGGCTAAGCTGTTGTAACTGCATCTTCTTGATAATAATGGCTCACTACTTTAAACAGAACGGCCGTTATTAACATTAAACCCGTAAAAAACCAAAAATAACTAGCACCCGCCAACTTACTTGAACCATCTGGATTTTGAATAATAAAATTAACCACACTGGTAAACAAATTACCCACCGCCACCGATAAAAGATAAAACGCCATGACAAACGACTTCATTGTTTTAGGTGCTTGAGTATAAGAAAATTCCAAACAGGTAATAGAAACCATCACCTCAGCAGAGGTTAATAAAACATAAGCCAATAATTGCCAAAGGATAGAGGGTGCATAACCCGCATCTAATTGCATTTGTAAAACACTAATAATAGCAAAAGCCAACACCGTTAAAAATAAACCTATCGACATTTTTGTTAGCGCCGTTAACGTTATAAATCGACTTAAAAACGGATACAAACCATAAGAGAAAAAGGGGACCAAGAGCATAATTAACAAAGGATTAGCGGCTTGAATTTGTGACGATAACAATTCCACCCCAAACACCATGCGATCCATTTTTTGAGCCTGCACCACCCAAGAAGAGCCAGTTTGATCAAACAACGCCCAAAACATCGCAATAAAGGCATAAATAGAGGCCAACTTAGTTAAACGCTTTAAGCCGACCTGACTGCATAATTCTTTAATAAACCGCATACCCGCCGGAGGTACATGTACAAAGCGATACCGACCTGACCAAAAAATAAGTGTAGATGCCAACATTAATAAACCCGGCACCGCAAAAGCAACGGCAGCCCCTTGATGTTGCAACAACCAAGGCACTATTAACATCGCCGAAAAAGCACCTAAATTAATAGAGAAATAAAACCAACTGAATACTTTTGACATTAAATGCCGATTATTAGCACCAAACTGATCGCCCAAATGCGCAGACACACACGGCTTAATTCCGCCCGCACCCAAGGCAATCAAAGATTGCCCCAATAATAAACCCATACGCGTATTATCTAAGGCCAACGCAAAATGGCCGACACAATAAACGAGTGACAAAAGAATAATCGTCCGATACTTACCTAGTAGCCCATCAGATAATAAGGCGCCCAACAAAGGCATAAAATACACACTAGACACAAATAAATGAAAATAGCCTTGCGCTTCATTTTCTGACATCACATCCAGTTGACCCGATGCATTTAATAAATATTGGGTCATAAAAATGACCAAAATAGCGCGCATACCATAGTAACTGAAACGTTCAGCCGCCTCATTCGCTACGATATAAATAATACCGGAAGGTAATTTTGTTGATTGATCAGGAATTGTTTTATACATAAGTCGTGTCATCAATAAAATAGGTTAATGATTCGAAACCGAAAAACCAACCGTGCCGTAAAACTCATTACCAGAACTCGTCTCAGGTACGCCCACCCCAAAATAAACCTGAGTTGTTGGCAGAACTCGAAACCATGTATTCACCATCGCACCCGAAACATTATTAGATCCCGAAAAGTAATCACCAGTAAAGGTTAAGAAATTGGGTAGCGCTTCAATAGCAAAACCTCCGGTAAAACCTAGGTAATCAGTGGTCGTCGTTAACGCTTTATTGGCCCAATAAGTTCCCGCATGTAAATTAAAGCCTTTATTCGGTTGATAA
Source organism: Methylococcaceae bacterium (assembly GCA_947454605.1). Lineage (GTDB taxonomy): Bacteria > Pseudomonadota > Gammaproteobacteria > Methylococcales > Methylomonadaceae > Methylobacter_C. The sequence continues at coordinate 28,776 of CANGLL010000010.1, forward strand.
GCCAACAACCCATAATCTACATTATGCAAATTCTTAGAACTACCATCGAACGCTAACCCATTCTGAGTGCCTATAGTCAACAAAAAGTACTTAGGTAAGGCTATTGTTTTAGATATATTAAAATAGGTATCTGCTTGATAATTCTGAGCCCCACCACCTACAACCGCAATATTATAAGAAGCTAACTGAAAATCCCAGCCATTAGACGCTGAATAATCAATAGTCGGGTTAACATAAAGGGTATTAACAGGGTCA
>CANGLL010000011.1 GCA_947454605.1 Methylococcaceae bacterium
ATGATATAATAAGTGCATAGGAACTGAGCATCACCCCATAAAAACCGTGCACTTATGATCAGAATACACAGCCAAACGCAACTGACTTTAGAAGGATTTGAATCGCCTTTTGAACGCGTAATGGATAAAAATAATCGTTGGGTAAAATTAGGCGCTTGTATCCCTTGGGATGATCTTGCCAATGTTTATTACGCAAGTTTTAACGCAAGCACAGGTCGACCCGCTAAAGAAGCCCGTTTAGTTATCGGTGCGGTGATTATCAAACATAAACTAAAATTGAGCGATGAAGAAACGGTCGCACAAATCCAAGAAAACCCCTATTTGCAGTAATTTTGCGGATTTAAAGGCTTTTTAATTCAAACACCGTTTGCCCCGTCTTTATTCGTAGAGATCCGTAAACGCATGGGTATTGATGTCTTTGAACAACTACATCAAGCGATTATTCATCAAATTGATCGCCGCACTCCACCAACGACTTCGACCCATGATAAGACAGGAAGTGATCGCACTAGCACTGAATTCTCCGGGCATAATCTTGTTGATGTTGATGTTGATGTTGATGTTGATGTTGATGTTGATGAAGCCTCTACTGAGGTTGATCTTAAAAACGTTGCAGAAGAAGACGTCATTGATAATGCAACATCTGAATCTATTCAGCATCAAGGCTGTCTTATATTGGATGCCACTGTCACAGAACAGGCAATACGCTTCCCAACGGATTTGGGCTTACTCAATGAAAGTCGAGAAATCACTGAGCAGTTGATTGATGAACTCTACAAGGTGAGCTCACTGACTAAAAAACCGAGAGACTACCGCCGTATCGCCCGTAAAGCCTATTTGGCTATTGTGAAGCAACGTCGTCCAGGCCCTAAAAAAATACGTAAAGGCATTAAGGAACAACGCCAGTATTTGCATCGTAATCTGTCGACGATTGAATCGTTGTTAAATGGATTGCCGAATCGAGCGATACCCTTGAGTCCAAAACGTTTAAAGCAATACTGGGTGATTCAACACATTTACCGCCAACAAGACGAAATGTATCGTCATAAAACGCACCGTTGCGATGATCGGATCGTGAGTATTCACCAACCGCATGTGCGACCTATCATGCGTGGCAAACTCAATAAAGCCGTTGAATTTGGCGCCAAAATCAGTGTGAGCTTGACCAAACAAGGCATCGCCAAAGTGGATCATATTGGTTGGAATGCCTTTAATGAAAGCACCGATCTCGAAGCCCAAGTTGAAGCCTATCGTCAGCGCTACGGTTACTATCCAGAAGTCGTGGTGGCAGATCCCATTTACGGGACTCAGAAGAATAGAGCTTATCTCAAAAGCAACGCTATTCGCTATGCCGGTAAAGCCTTAGGGCGGCCTAAAAAGGTAACTGAACAAAACCGAGAGCAACTTAAGCGTGATAAGCAACAACGCCTAGCTGACTATCGACAACGCATTCCCATTTAAGGTAAGTTTGGCCAAGGCAAGCGTGCTTATGGACTCGATAAGATTCACGCTAAAACGCCTCGCACGTCTGAAGCCTGGATAAACAGCATCTTCTTTGTCATGAACTTGCTGGTACTGCTCCGGCATTTTTTTGTGCCCGAAATACTTCAGCGTTGTATCGACACTTTCGTCACATTTTGGTTAAGAAGAATGACAAACATGACAGTGTGGTGTTTCGAATTGTCATGCAAACTAGTCAAGGATAGACTTTTGAGTTACTGGGTTCTGAGTTTTTGAGTGGACTCTAAATAATCAGCTTATGCAGTAATTAATGGATAGGTCATTTATTCTAACAATTGACCACATCAACACATTGAGGAGTGATCTCTATCTACTTTAACGAGATAATAAGCCACGAATAGTTATAAATACATCGGTGAAAGATGCTTTAGACAACCGCTTTGTCTGAACGTTATAACGACTCGTATGATATGAATCTACTAAGATATGCCCACTAGGCAATGGGTGATAAATATTATGAGCAAATGGAAATAATGACATTTTAAATCCTAAGGCCTTTAATACAGCCAAATGAGCAATAGAACCTAACGCTAAAATAACAGTTCCCTCTTCTAATGAATTAAGTTCTGCTGCTAAGTACTGATTGCAAAGATTAATTTCATCACTGTTCGGTTTGTTTTGTGGCGGTAAACATTTCACTGCATTTGTGATTCTGCAATCAATCAGCATTAGACCATCCTCTACAGATTCAGAGACACTTCGATTACTAAAGCCGAACTCATAGAGGGCCTCGTAAAGTAATATACCTGCAAAGTCCTGCGTAAAAGGCCGCCCAGTTTTATTTGCACCATGTAAACCAGGCGCAAGACCAACAACTAGTAATTTTGGATGTGCATCTCCGAAAGCTGGCACAGGTTGAGCATAATAATTTGGGTACTTATGTCTAACATCACATAAAAAATCGTCTAAACGCTCACATTTACGACAGTTGATATCAAAGACTTCGGGCGCTGTCATAGTTTTATTTATTCTCTTACAGGACGCTTATCTAACTTTCTTTGCAATGTCCGTCTATGCATATTTAAAGCTCTAGCTGCACTAGATATATTGCCGTCATGCTGCATTAAGACTTTTTGCAAATGTTCCCATTCAAGACGCTTTACGGACAAAGGGTTTTCGCTTATTAATACAGAGGAATCCCCATCATTTTTATGAAGTGCACTGACTATTTCATCCGCATTGGCGGGTTTAGTTAAATAATGAACTGCCCCTAATTTAATCGCCTCTACTGCAGTAGCAATACTGGCAAACCCTGTTAACATAACAATCTGGGTGTTATCATCTAAACTAATCAACTTTTTAACTAACTCTAGGCCTGATTCATGGCCGATACGGAGATCTATGACCGCATACTCAGGAATATTTTTCTCAGCTTGAAATATGCCGTCTGTTACATTGTTGGCTACGATAACTTCGTAAGACCTTCTCTCTAAAGCTGACTTCAAAACACAACAGAAGGTTTCATCGTCATCGACTAATAATAGCCTGGGGTTATCTTCTTCAATCAATGTCATTAGTGATCTCTGTATTCAATAAAGGCAATGTAATCTCAACTGCGGCTCCACCCGATTCACAATTGGATATATTGATAATACCTCCGAGTCGATTAATGGTAGAGTAGGTTAAAAATAGACCCACGCCCAATCCACGCTTCTTACTTACGACAGGCTGCTTACCAGCAGACTCTACAATATCGGGCGGAAACCCCGCTCCGAAATCTCGAATTTTGATAGTTATACTATCCATATCCCAACTTGCATGAAACTCGATGCCTAATTCAGGGGGGGAGGCTTCAGCGGCATTATTTAAGATATTAATCAGCGAATGCGTTAAGGTGAGTTCAGCAATTATTTTAGCGTCAAATGCCACTTCAGGATTGATGAAATAATTGAGCTTAGTATCGGGTTGATGCGCCCGCCATTGCAGAATGACATCATCAATATATTCGATGAGTTTAGTCACACTCCCTGACTCAGCCCTCATTTCACCGGCAGAGGCTGACATAACCGATAAGGCTTCTTTACAACGCACTATCTGTTGTTGAATGATGTGCATCTTCTCATAGATATCAGGGTACCGATGACTGGGATATTCTTGTTCTAACTCATGTGAAACAATGGCAATAGTGCCTAAGGGTGTACCCATATCATGAGCAGCACTCGCAGCTAGTGTGCCTAAAGCCACCACCCTCTCATCACGTAAAGAATTCTCACGCGCTTTTGATAAACTTCTTTCCTGTGCACGCATGGTTCTAGCTAATTCAACAACAAAAAAAGCGACTAAACCCGCACTGAAAACAAAACCAAACCACATACCAAACATATGCAAACTGAAATAACTTTTGTCATTCATTTCATGGGCGTGCTGTAACATTTTATAGCTTTCTATATTGTTCATCATCAACACAGGATCAGGAATATGAGGCTCTATTGAAGGCAAAGGAACATTAAAAGCAATAAGCATGGTGTACATAGATGTGGTTAGAATCACCATATACCAAGCATAGGCCTGTGGCAACATAATCGCCGTAATAATTAACGGTAATAAAAACACCCAGGTAATCGGGTTCGAAGCGCCACCCGTTAAATAAAGCAAGGCAGCTATCGCAAACACATCAATACATATCTGTGTAAAAATCTCCAATTCAGTTACCAATTCTTCCGATTGCATACGCATCGAAGTATACACATTGACCGCACTCGCTGATAACACTACCAACCATAGCTGCTGTTCAGGAAGCCTTATGCCTAAACCATGTATAGTTAAAAGAATCAGTATGACTTCACAGAAAATCATCAAGTTTCTAAGAATGAATAACCATTTTAGATTTTGACGAATAGAAACCTGAGAATTTGGGTTTATATGAGAAAGCATATTGAATACTGAATGGAATAATGATGTTACAGACTAGTTAACGACAACGGAGATGGAATTTAGATTAATCGATTTCCTTAATTTATTTGCATAAGACTCCGCATTATCACGCGTTTTAAATCCATCCACTTTAAGTTGATACCAAATTCCATTAGTCGTATGAAATGAAGAAATTTTAACGGGAATCCCCTGCGAAATTAACTTTGAAGATCGTTTCTTTGCTTCTGTTTCATTCTTAAATGCAACAAGATTAACTGCCCATGGGACAAAGACATATTCTTTTTTAGCGGCAGATTTAGATGTCGCTAGAGTGACCTTAGTTGCTATTGCTTTGGGTAGCGTCCTTTTAGTAGCTTCTTTTATAACGGGGCGATTCTCAATTTTTTCTGATAATTCAGGTTTCTCTACAACAGGTTCAACTGATATATTTGCATTTACAGTTGCAGCAGCCTTATCTACCTCAGTAATAATAGTAGGTGTAATACCAACAGGAACAGTGACATGCCCTGTTGACTGTGGATTTTGCACTACCAGTTGATTATTAGATTGAGCGGGGGATACTTGATTAACCGTAGGCGTATTCGTTTGCTTTTTCTCCTGTAAAAGAGTCACATCTTCTTCAAGTATTGATGTTAGTGATTGTAGTTTTGAAACATCTCTAGAAAGCATCAATACCTTTACAGATAACCCAAGGACTATTAACCCTAATGTAACCAGTACTATAGTATTTATACGGCTAGAACGCTTAGTTGTTGGCGTAGGTGGAATATAAGGTTTAAATGCTTGTTCATCTTTAGTTAAAGTAGAAATAAAACGCGTATCATTTAATAAGGCTTGTTTAATAAACTCTAAAGCGGCAGCATTATCCACATTATGATCTTGACTCTTTTCTACAGAAACAGGTTCTATAGGATCGACATAATCCATATCATCTAACGCTGCATAATCAAACTCGGGATATTCATCAGACTCAACGATTGGTTCATTTAGGAAGACTTGGTCATCCAAGACCTGTTTATCGCCATTTTCGACATCGTTTTCTTCAAGGTCAGATGTATCAATCAGTTCGTCTTCAAGGAAGTCAAAATCTGCAAGATCATTTGTATCTGGTTGATCCACAGGCTCAACTGAGAATTGATTTGAGTTATCTTCATCAACGTCTAATTCGACATCTTCAATTTGTTTCTCATCTTCACTTTCTTGAGGCTCAGTCTCTTCCTCTTTACTATTCGCTTCAGAATCAACCAATATAAGATCTAATAACGCCTCATCTTCCAAATAGTTTTCAATGGGGACTGGCGCGATATCAGCATCATCCTCATTTATATCTAAATTTACTAATTCAACTTCATCATCAGCCGGCTTATTTTCTGTATAACGGGCATTGGGTGAATACTTATGTTTTTTAGTCATGTTTTAACTTATAAGGGATAGACAAATAGTGTATGAAAATAACTTGATAATAAAACGGTATATAATAAATTAAGCCTATTTTAATCAGATAACTACTAATGTTCATAGTTTTTAGTAATTATGATGATAAAATCACCCAAAAACCACTTTAAAGATTCTCTATGCAACTAGTAATATCTGTAATAACTTCCAATCAAACCGATTTAATCGCAGAAATATTACCGGTCATTCGTGATTGCAATTGCAATATTGTAGAAATAAGATTCTCTCAATTATCAAAAGCTGCAGCAGCTTATTTACTTGTTCAAGGTAATTGGAATCAAATTGCTAAAGTTGAAACCACATTAGAGCACATTGAAAAACGCTTAAATATTAAGATTCAAACCATCAGACCTGAAACTAAAGATAAGGAAAAGTTGGCTGATTGCATTCCCTATTCTCTTGAAACCATTTCTCTTGATAAAAACAGTGTCGTGGAGTCTATTACAACATTTTTAATAGATAGAAACGTACTCATAGAAGAAATAAATGGTAGCTCCTATCAGGCTCCTTATATCCAATCATCCGTATTCTCGACAAAGTTTGTTATCTTAGTGCCACCCGAATTAGCGCTATTATCGCTTCGCGAAGAGTTTTTAGATTTTTGTGATCAATTAAACATCGATGCCATTCTTGAACCTATCAAACGCTAAAACTTTATGACTACAATTACTATTGGCCAAACCGTCCCTAATTTTGAAATATCCGCCACCGGTGATAAAACCGTTCACCTTAGTGACTACAAAGACAAAACAGTCGTTTTGTATTTTTACCCTAAAGACAGTACCCCCGGTTGTACCCTAGAAGGTCAGGCCTTTAGAGATGCCAATGATGATTTCACCGCGCTAAACACGGTAATATTCGGTGTATCAAGAGATTCATTACGCAGCCATGAAAACTTTAAAAACAAACAATGCTTTAATTTTGATTTATTATCTGATGCAAATGAAGAACTCTGCGGCCTATTTGACGTTATAAAAATGAAAAATATGTATGGGAAAGAAGTCAGAGGAATCGAGCGCAGTACCTTTATTATCGATACTAAAGGCGAACTTATTAAAGAATGGCGTAAGGTTAAAGTAAAAGACCATGTAGCGGAAGTTTTAGAATTTATAAAAACTCACCTCGCCTAATTAGTTCCCCCCAACCAACTATCCCATAGCAAAAATAGATTGCTATGGGATATTGCTCAAGCTTTAAACCTGAATTTCTAACATATTATCCAAGGCTAATTTAGCCAACTTGGCTTGCGCTTCAGGCACGGTAATACGATTAATCACATGTCCGGCCGCTAAGTTCTCCAATACCCACGCTAAATGTTGTGGATCAGTTCTAAACATGGTCGAGCACATGCATAGTGTGGGTGACATGAAATGCACATTCTTGCCCTGCCCTTTGCATTCATCATGCAAACGATTAACCATATTCAACTCTGTTGCCACCAACCAACGAGTATTAGGCTCAGCTGCGCGTACAGTCTTTAAGATATATTCAGTTGAACCCACAAACTCCGCTTTCTCACAGACTTCAAAACACGCCTCGGGATGAGAGATCACTTTAGTTTCTGGATAACGCGCTAAGAAATTATCAATTTGCTCAGGTTTAAACACTTGGTGCACAGAACAATAACCATTCCAAAGTATCATCTTTGCATTGCGTATTTGCTCTACCGTTAAACCACCTTGCGGTTTATTAAAATCCCAAGTGACCATTTCCTCTAACGGAATACCCATGCGATAACCGGTATTACGACCTAAATGTTGATCAGGGAAAAATAAGATCTTGGGGCGTCGTGCAAAACTCCATTCCAATATTTTTTTAGCATTAGATGAAGTACAGACGATACCGTCATGCTCACCGCAAAACGCCTTCAAATCGGCCGCAGAATTGATATAAGTGACAGGGGTCACTTCATTCTCTACGTCGATGATTTCAGAGAGCTCTTGCCAGCACTTTTGTACTTTCACCAAATTAGCCATATCCGCCATAGAACAGCCTGCCGCCAAATCTGGCAAGATCGAAACTTGTTCTGGACGTGAAAGAATATCAGCTACTTCAGCCATAAAATGCACGCCACAGAAGACGATATATTCAGCTTCAGATTCAGCTGCATCACGAGATAACTTTAATGAGTCGCCCGAGTAATCCGCATGCTTAAATACTTCATCTCTCTGATAGTGATGTCCTAAAACAACACAACGTTTACCTAACTTAGCTTTAGCCGCAACAATACGCGCATCGCATTCTTCATCATCAAGCAACGCATAATCTTGGATAGGAAAAGGAGATGATGTCATTTATTTAGCTTTCTCTTTGCCAGCAGGTTTGATTAAACGGATGCCTAGTTCTTTCAATTGCTCATCAGTGACCACCGCAGGCGCACTGACTAAAGGACACGCCGCTGATTGAGTTTTAGGAAAGGCAATCACATCACGAATAGACGTTGAACCCGTCATTAACATGACCAAACGATCTAAACCAAACGCTAAACCACCGTGTGGAGGCGCACCATATTTTAACGCATCTAACAAGAAGCCGAATTTTTCTCTGGCTTCATCTTCACCAATGCCTAAAATTTCAAACACGGTTTGTTGCATAGTAGTACGATTGATACGAATAGACCCCCCACCCACTTCAGTACCGTTTAATACTAAATCGTAAGCACGTGATAAAGCCGCACCAGGGTTAGCCACCAGTTCTTCCACTGAACAGCTAGGTGCTGTAAAAGGATGATGAATCGCATTAAAACGGCCGGCTTTTTCATCCCAGTCAAACATAGGGAAATCAACAACCCAAACAGGTTTCCATTCACCTTGGAGCATATTTAAATCATGGCCTAATTTAACGCGTAACGCGCCCATTGCTTCATTAACAATGCTCGCTTTATCCGCACCAAAGAAAATTAAATCACCATTTTGAGCACCTGTTTTAGCTAATACGCTATCCCATACTTCTTTAGGCGCAAATTTAACAATCGGTGATTGCAAACCATCAAGACCGGCCGCTAAATCATTCACTTTGATATACGCTAAGCCTTTCGCGCCATAAATACTCACATATTTAGTTAAATCATCAATATCTTTACGACTTAAATCACCGGCGTTAGGCACACGCATTGCCACAACACGACCTTTAGGATCATTAGCCGGTGCAGAGAATACTTTAAAATCCACAGCCTTCATGTCGTCAGCAATATCAACCAACTCTAAAGGAATACGTAAATCAGGACGATCAATACCATAACGAGAAATCGCTTCTTGATAACTCATGCGTGGGAATTGCGCATCTAATTCGACATTAATCACTTTAGCGAATAACTGACGGATCATTTCTTCCATCACATTCATGATCTCATGCTCATCCATGAAAGAAGTCTCGATATCAAGCTGAGTAAACTCAGGTTGTCTATCCGCACGTAAGTCTTCATCACGGAAACAACGTACCACTTGATAATAACGATCGAAACCCGCAATCATCAACATTTGTTTATACAACTGAGGTGATTGTGGCAAAGCAAAGAAAGAGTTTTCGTGCGTACGACTCGGCACAATATAGTCACGCGCGCCTTCTGGAGTCGCTTTAGTTAGATAAGGTGTTTCAATTTCAAAAAACTCATTATCATCTAAAAAGTTTCTTAAAATGCGAGTCACGTCACGACGCACTTTCATTTTTTCTTGCATCGCGACACGACGTAAATCAACGTATCGGTAACGTAAACGTAACTCTTCGTTAACTTCTATCTCACTTTCAATAGGAAATGGAGGTGTTTCTGATTCATTTAAGACTTCAATTTCTTTAGCTAAAATCTCAATCGCACCCGATACCATATTTTTATTAACAGTCCCTTCAGGACGGTCACGCACAATACCCGTAATTCTTAACACATACTCACTGCGGACATGTTCAGCAGTAGCAAACGTATCTTCAACATCTGGATCAACAACCACTTGAACCAAACCTGCACGGTCTCTTAGATCAATAAAAATAACGCCACCATGATCACGACGTCTATGAACCCATCCGCAAATTGATACTGTTTCGCCTAACTGTTGTGTATTTAATTCTCCGCACTTGTGAGTACGCATAGATATTCCCTATTTATTTAAAATTTATTTGTTTAATTGAAGCACATTGCGCTTAGCTTAGTGACTTTTACATCCACCTGATGATGGACAGCTATGTGCTTTAGAAGGACTTGCAGCCGAATCACCCGCAACATTCTTCTTGGTACCACTTTTAAAATCTGTTTCGTACCAACCATTGCCTTTTAATCTAAAACCGGCGGCTGATATTTTTTTAATTAATTCCGGCTTAGTGCAAGCAGGACAGATAACGATAGGCTCAGCCCCTACTTTTTGTAAGGCCTCATGTTCATGCCCACAAGATTGACATTGATATTCGTAAATTGGCATTTACCACTCCAAAAACTAAAAATAATGACTACTATAAGGACTGTATTTAATTTTTCCAAGTACTTACTATAGAATACCTGTCTATTTTACAGATTCAGGGCCAACAATGAAAACATTAACCCTAATAAAACCGGATGATTGGCATATTCACGTCCGAAATGGGGCCATTTTAAAGACCGTGTTGCCCCACACAGCACAACAATTTGGTCGAGCGATCATTATGCCCAACCTTAAACCTCCTGTTACCACAGTGGATCAAGCCTTAGCTTATAAAAATGAAATTGTGGCCGCCGTACCTACCGAGTCAGACTTTACCCCGTTAATGACACTGTACTTAACGGCACAAACCGAGCTATCAGAAATAAAAAAAGCCGCAGAATCAAATTTTGTACACGCCTTTAAACTCTATCCAGCGGGTGCAACAACGAATTCTGACTCGGGTGTAGCCGATATCAGTGCCATCTATCCTTTATTAGCCGAACTAGAAAAGTACGATATCCCTTTATTAATACACGGCGAAGTCACCGATCCAAACTGTGACATATTTGACAGAGAACAACTCTTTGTCGAAAGCACGCTCACCGAGATTGTTGAACAATTTCCAAAATTGCGCATCGTGTTAGAACACGTGACCACGACAGAAGCCGTTGAATTTATCTTAAACGCGGGGCCTAACATCGCGGCCACTATCACGCCACAACACCTTCTATACAATCGCAATGCCCTATTAGCGGGTGGCATAAGACCTCATTACTATTGTTTACCGATTATTAAAAGGGAAAACCATCGGCAGTCATTAGTAAAAGCAGCCACCAGTGGTAACCCAAAATTCTTTTTAGGTACCGATAGTGCCCCGCATTTAACTCATACTAAAGAAAATGCCTGTGGCTGTGCAGGCTGCTTTAGTGCACATGCTGCCATAGAACTGTATGCGGAAGCCTTTCAACAAGCCAATGCCCTGGATAAATTAGAAGGCTTCGCTAGTTTTTATGGTGCAGACTTTTATCGTTTACCCAGAAATACCGCTACAATTACCCTACAACAATCAACCTGGACAGTTCCCTTTTCATACGGAACAGATGAAGTTAACATCACCCCCCTAAAAGCAGGCGAAGAAATTCATTGGAAAATAATCTAGAAACATCACAAATGGACACGCCAGCTAACGAACTCAACCAACGCTTTAGAGGCTATCTCCCCGTTATCGTTGATATTGAAACAGCAGGCTTTAGCGCAAAAAGAAACGCACTATTAGAAATAGCCGCCGTTATTGTTGAATATGACGAAAAAAATGATCTGCAGATCACTGAGCGCTACACCACGCATGTGGTACCGTTTAAAAATGCAGAACTCGATCCCTCTGCGCTTAAATTTAATGGCATAGACCCACATCATCCATTCAGAATGGCGCTAGAAGAAAAAGAAGCCCTAGAGCTGATTTTTAAACCCATCCGTACCGCTATTAAACGACATAACTGCACACGCGCCATCTTAGTCGGCCACAATCCCGCCTTTGATATCGCGTTTTTAAACGCCGCTATACACCGTACCCAAATAAAACGCAGCCCGTTTCATCCATTCAGCACCTTTGATACCGCAACCCTTGGCGGCTTAGCTTATCAACAAACCGTATTAGCAAAGATAGCACAAGCCGCCGACATAACATGGGATAACGAAAAAGCTCATTCTGCGCTCTACGATGCAGAAATGACCGCAGAAATATTTTGTAAGATAGTTAATCGCTGGAAACAATTTTCAGAAACAATTTAATTCAAACAACAATTAATATTAAATATTCCAAATTTTAAATTCATTCATTTATTTAACTTTTAGAAAAGAAAGTAAGTTAAATATTTTGAAAGTCAACTAATTTTAATGAATTTTCATTAAAGCTTGACTGAATAATAAAAGATTTTTCTCTTCTTTTATATGCATCGCTAAAGTATAGAATATCGGTATCCATAATGGGTTCATAATTAACCCTCCCAACAAACACTTCCATGTACGCTTTAGATTTTTCAATGGATTAAATCCTTCAACCAGATTGTTAACAGGACATTCTTTAAACACGCCAATCAACGGCTGAATCTTCTGCCTTTGTTCCCAATCCAGCATAACTATCATTGAAGTGAGTCTATCCTGCATGCGATGATAATTTATATTTGCAAGAATAGTTGTCACTGCAAATGATACCGATAATGCGGGTAACAATATTGCGGGTGGTAGCATAGGAGCAAGTAAAGAAGAAAACATACCGACTGCTAAACCTGCTGTCAAAATTATCTCCCCTCTCTCTACCCTGACTTCTAACTCTTTAATCAAATTTTCAACACTGGTCTCTGAAGAAGTCTTATCTGCATATCTACTGATTTTCATAGCCAACTGCCTCAATTTACAAATATAAGTTAGTCATATCCGCTAAAGAAGAAAAGTCAATATTCTACAATCTAAGTGAAAGCAGTTATTATCAACTCTACATATAAAATAAATCACTCAGCATCGTTTATAAGTAATTCCAGAGAGGTATTAGGATTTCTTGTGTTTAGACTTACGTGCTTCTTTCTTGGCTAATTTTTCCGCTTGAATGATTACCAACTCCGCTAACTCTTGCTCCATCATAACGGGGGTTTCAAAACTTAAGCGTCCAATCATTCCTGATCGCAATTCAGCTAACAGTATTTTAGAGACGCGATCTCTATCTACATGCCCACCTGACCTTAAACAACCCCGACTTTTACCAATAGCATCTAACAGCGCTGATGATGAGGTCGGCAATTCTAGTAAATTAAACCGCGCCTTTAGTAGATCTGGATAATGAATCAATAAATATTCAGCTGCAAAGTCTGCTATTTGCTCATGATCAATCGCAGTATCTTTAATGGCACCTGTTGTTGCTAATCTATAACCACTGTTTTTATTCTCCACATTCGGCCATAGTACACCCGGGGTGTCCATTAAGACGATGCCATTACCAATTGCGATGCGTTGTTGCATCTTAGTTATAGCGGGCTCATTTCCAGTTTTGGCAATAACCCTACCTGCTAAGATATTTATTAATGTCGATTTACCCACATTAGGGATACCGACGATTAACGTATTAATCAATCGATCTGTGCCTGATTTTTCTGGTAGCATCTTATGACATAGATCGGTTAGATTTCGTATTTTATCAGGTTGCTCTACCGTTATTGCTATAGACTTTACCCCTTGCTCTTGCTCTAAATAGGATTGCCATTGTTGCGTTATATTCGGGTCAGCTAAATCACTTTTACTGAGCACCTTAATACAAGGCTTGTCGCCTCGGAGTCTTGATAACATCGGATTTTGGCTACTAAAGGGGATACGTGCATCCAATACTTCAATAACGATATCGATTTGATGCAAAGTTTGTTTGATTTCTTTGCTGGCCTTGTGCATATGACCGGGGTACCACTGAATTAGCATATATAGTATCTATAAAAGAGTATTAAGATTACGCGATAAATAAACGCTACAATAACACGCACACAATCAATCAGGTGAGCGAATATCTTTACATAATACAATTAAACAAATTTAGGTTCTTATTATCAAGCCAATTTTATCGTAGGAAATGAGCCACCATGAGTAACCGTTTAATATCGAGTCCTTTTTATGCGTATTTATCACGATTAAGATGGATAAAACGTTGGGGATTGAAGCGCAATGCGCATGATGAAAATGTAATGGAACATAGTTGGGAAGTAGCGGTTATCGCTCACACACTTGCACTCATCAAAAACAGATATTTTAACGGTCGAGTTGACGCCAATGCTATTGCAACCGCTGCACTTTATCACGATATTACTGAAGTCATTACCGGGGACCTTCCTACTCCAATCAAATATCATTCAAAGGAAATCAATAACGCCTATAAACAAATTGAACAGCAAGCAGAACAAGAGTTATTAGCTTTACTACCTGATAACTTAAAAACCGATTTTGAATCACTTATACAACATGACAAAATCCCCGAAGAACATCTTGAAATCATAAAAGCGGCCGATAAGATTTCAGCGTATCTTAAATGCCAAGCTGAATTGAAAGCCGGCAATGCGGAGTTCGTAAACGCAGAGGAACAAATCGCTTTAAGTATTAGTAAGTCAAAAAGGCCTGAAGTTATATTTTTTATGCAGAGCTTTGTCCCTAGCTGCGGATTAACATTAGATGGATTAATGAAAACCAATTAAATCGAATGATTCTTGCATAATCCCTCTGCATAATCATTTAAAGCATTAATCAATGAAATCGAAATGCTTTCATCTGATGTTAACTCAATCAATCTAGCCTTATACGTATCAAGATTTATTCCGCCTCCAGACAATTCCCCAGTTAACCTATCTTTACAGAATTGTTTCCATCGTAATTGCTCTTCACAATTAAGCGTATGAGGATAATTTCTGCCCTTATATCGAAAAAACATCTCTGCCATACGCTGATCATTGAAACTTAGATTTAAATTCAGCAATTCGTCTGTTTTGCATGTTCTTATTTTAGTGAATTGTTGTTTATCAGCTTCAGAGAAAAAACCGCCACTGTATATTCCTGCATCAGGATCTACTGAAAGCACATGGGACATCGGGCGATTAAAGACGGCCGCTACTTTTTTACCTATATGTATATCGTCAACTAATAATTTAAGATGACTCCGGCAGCGCTCTAAATCAAGACTTAGTCTCACAGCGTCTTCTGGTCTAATAACGGAAATAGGCGCAAGTACAGGGCATTTATTAACATGAATAGTTTTTAGGGGCACCCTAACAACGCCTTGAGCTAATTCATCTGTAGCTGTAAAGATACGGGCTTGAATTTCTTCAACTGATAAATTGAGTAATGGCTCTGGATCGACTGATAAATCATACGCAATCACACCATTACTATTAGTAGGATGCAGGCAAATAGGTAATATAATCGCAAGCGAATTATTTTTTGTGGAGTACATCCCTGAAATATGCAATAAGGGTTTGTGACTATCTAATTTTAAAATATCGTTTACTTGATGTTTTGTGCGGTTCTCTAATAAAAATTGAAATAACTTGGGTTGTGCAGATTTAATTAATTTAGCTAAAGCAATGGTTGCTAAAACATCTGACAATGCATCATGAGCAGCTTCATGCTCAATTTTATTTGCAACTGTCAGTTGATCTAATCGATTTGTAGGCACACCGAGATCATCAAATGGCCAAACAATACCCTCTGGTCTCAAAGCTCTAGCTGCTCGAACTACATCTATAAGATCCCAACGCGAATTACCATTTTGCCATTCACGCGCATAAGGGTCGTAAAAGTTTCTATATAAACAATTTCGAGTCACCTCGTCGTCAAATCGAATATTGTTATATCCCAAAGTGCAGGTATTAGGCTGAGCAAGCTGTTCGTGTATCAGTGTAATAAACTCTGCTTCACAAACACCTTTCAACTTTGCTAATTGAGGCGTTATGCCTGTAATAAGACAGGCATCTGGATTGGGCAAATAATCATCACTCGGCTTACAATAAATAACCAGTGGATCATCTATAACATTGAAGTCTTCATCGGTGCGTAAGCCAGCGAACTGGGCAGGACGATCTTTTTGTGGATCGATACCGAAAGTTTCGTAATCGTGCCAGTAATATGTTTTCATCTAAATATGACTATAAATATTAGTGGCAGAGGTGTGCATCAACCTTTATTTAACTGAGCCTCAGCATCCAATTTTTTTCTTTTATCACACTTTTCCACACAGACACATTCAGCTTTACTCATTCCGCCGCCACATGAGCCTTTAATAGCGCGTCTTCCAAACATAACACCGATAGCCATAATAAATACGACCACAAGCATCACAACAAAAGTTACTAAGAATATAGACATGTTATCACCTGTATATCTAAAATAAAAAAACGAGGCTTTGGTCAAGCCAAGCCTCGTTCTATTTTAACGTCAACGATTAAAATTAACCGCCGAAGTCATCCAACATAATGTTTTCTGGTTCTACACCATTAGCTAACAACATGTTGATAACTGATTTATTCATAATTGGAGGTCCACACATATAGAACTCACAATCTTCTGGTGCTGGATGGTTTTTAATAAACTCTTCAAACAACACATTATGAATAAAGCCAGTATAACCATCCCAATTATCATCTGGTAATGGATCTGATAAGGCTACATGCCAATCAAAGTTATCGTTCTCTTTAGCTAACATGTCGAAATCTTCGACATAGAACATTTCACGTTTACTTCGAGCACCATACCAGAAAGACATCTTACGTTTAGATTTTAATCTACGTAATTGGTCAAAAATATGTGACCGCATTGGAGCCATACCTGCACCACCACCTACGAATACCATTTCAGCATCAGTCTCTTTTGCGTAGAACTCACCATATGGGCCAGAAACGATACATTTATCACCTGGTTTTAGATTAAAGATAAATGAAGACATGATACCTGGCGGTACTGTATCTGGAGCACCTGGGGGCGGTGTCGCAATACGTACGTTAAGCATAATTTCTTTTTCTTCAGGGTAACTTGCCATTGAGTATGCACGCAATGCAGGTTCTTTAACTTCTGACACATAACGCCATAAGTTAAATTTATCCCAATCTTCATGGAAACGCTCTTCAATTTTAAAGTCACTGTATTTAGCAACGTGATCAGGACATTCAATCTGAATATAACCACCTGCACGGTAGTTAATTTCTTCACCTGCAGGTAGCTCAAGTACTAATTCTTTAATAAATGTCGCTACGTTATGATTAGACTTAACGGTACATTCCCATTTTTTAACACCGAACACTTCATCTTCAACTTCAATGTCCATATTATGTTTTACAGAAACCTGGCAAGATAAACGCTCACCGTGTGCTGCTTCACGCTTAGTAATATGACTTAATTCAGTCGGTAAAATTTCTCCACCCCCTGAATGAATCTTTACTTTACATTGACCGCAAGTTCCACCACCACCACACGCTGATGATACAAATAAACCATTCTCAGACAACGCGGTTAATAGTTTAGAACCTACCGGTACACTAATTTTCTTTTCTTTATTGATCAGGATTTCAACATCACCTTCTGCAACCAATTTGCTTTTTGCACCGATAATTACAAATACTAATGCAATAACAAAAGCCGTGAAAATAATAATCCCTAATAGAATTTCCAGCATTACATTACCTTCTTAAAGTTGGATTCCAGAGAAAGCCATGAAGCCAAGCGACATCAGACCCGCAGTAATAAACGTAATGCCCAAGCCTTGTAATCCAGCTGGAATATCACTGTATTTGAGTTTTTCGCGAACACCTGCCATTACCGTAATAGCTAATGCCCAACCAAGGCCACTACCTACACCGTATGTCACACTTTCACCAAAATTATAATCACGTTCAATCATAAATAAACTACCCCCTAAGATAGCGCAGTTTACTGTGATCAGCGGCAAAAACACACCTAAGGCATGGTACAAAGCAGGAAAAAATTTATCTAAAATCATTTCCAATATTTGTACTAACGCGGCGATCATGCCGATACAACTTAGTAATGCTAAAAAACTTAAATCAACACCTGTAATACCGATCCATGATAATGCATCTTCTTTTAACAAGGCATGATAAACAACGTTATTAGCAGGAACAGTAATAGCTTGTACTACCATTACCGCAACGCCTAAGCCCATTGCTGTTGATATTTTCTTTGATACCGCGATAAACGTACACATACCCAAGAAAAAGGATAATGCTAAGTTTTCAATAAAAACCGCTTTAACAAATAAACTAATGTAATTTTCCATTAGTGATGTCCTCCTTCACCATGAGCAATTGACATAATTTTGTATTCAACTTTCTCAGCTTGACTTGGTTTCCACTGACGCATGCCCCAAATAATCAAACCAATGATAAAGAAAGCACTAGGTGGTAATAACATCAATCCATTTGGATCATACCAACCACCATCTTTAACTAATTTAAATACTTCAATACCTAATAATTTACCTGATCCTAAGATTTCTCTAAAGAATGCAACGATAACTAAAATTAAGCTGTAGCCTAAACCATTACCAATACCATCCATGAAACTTTCTAAAGGTGGATTTTTCATCGCATAACCTTCAGCACGACCCATAACGATACAGTTAGTAATAATCAAACCTACGAATACAGACAATTGTTTACTGACATCATAAGCAAAGGCTTTAAGTATTTGATCAACTACGATTACCATCGAAGCAATAATAGTCATTTGAACAATAATCCGGATACTACTTGGAATATGGTTTCTAATCGCACTAATTGCCGCACTTGAACATGCAGTTACTAATGTTAATGCCAGCGCCATAATTAACGAAGTTGACATTTGTGAAGTCACCGCTAGAGCAGAACAAATACCCAATACTTGTAAAGTAATAGGATTGTCATTAACCAGTGGAGTGACTAGTACTTTTTTTGTTTCATCATTCAAAATTGCACTCATGATTTCACCTCTTTAACGGTTCTTACTTTTTTCAAATACGGTGCGAAACCTTCGTTACTAGTCCAATATCTAACTAAATTAGTCACACCTGTACTCGTTAAAGTAGCACCAGCAAGACCATCTACTTGATATTCAGAACCTGGTTTAGTGGTATCTACAGAACCTTTAATTAAACTTAAAGCAGGCTCACCGATATCCGCTTCAGAAATTAGGCCTTTCTCTAAAGAAGGTTGATCAGACTCCGCATAAACTTTTTTGCCTTTCCACAATGCACGCCATTTAGGATTAACAACCTCACCACCTAAACCTGGAGTTTCTTGTTGATCGTAAAAGTTAATACTTTGTACTGTTTGACCATCCGCATCTAAAGATAAAAACCCATACAAAGTTGACCATAAGCCATAACCATTGATAGGTAAAATAATTGACTTAATAGCGCCATTTTCTTTAACCAAGAAAACTTTAGCGTATTTTGCTTTTACTCTGATGTGTGCAATATCTTTATCTTTTGGGATAGAAATACTTTGCGCAGGATCTTTGGCTGCTTTACGTTGATCATATTCATCAGCATTGATGTTTTCAACGTATTCGCCTGTTTCTAAATCAACAATTTTAGATTCAATCTTGTCAGAAAAAGCTTTATTGATGTTAGCACCTTCTTCAAGCAAGCCGGCCACGTCAAGAATGTTCTTTTTCATATCATCTGCTTTATTACCCACTTGTAATGGTTTTAAAGCAACAGCAGCAAAAGAAACTAATACCGCACAGACTAAGCACAAAGACACTGCAATGGCTATTGTCTTTTCTAAGCTATCATTTCCTAGAGCAAGTACTTTATCTTTGTAAATAATAAATTTACGATATTGTTCGTATTGCTCTAATGTAGCATTCAATTTTTCCATGTGTTTACATTTAGGCATGACGCTTCATCCTTCTTCTAATATTGGCCTGAATCACGAAATAATCGATTGTTGGCGCAAACATGTTTGAAAATAGAATCGCCAGCATAATACCTTCTGGAAACGCTGGATTAACAACCCTAATTAACACAGTCATACCACCGACTAATGCTCCAAATACCCAACGACCTGCATTGGTCATTGCAGCACTCACAGGGTCAGTAGCCATATAAACCATACCGAAAGCGAAACCACCCGCCGTTAAATGCCAATACCAAGGAAAGGCAAACATAGGATT
The DNA here is from genome assembly GCA_947454605.1 of Methylococcaceae bacterium. Lineage (GTDB taxonomy): Bacteria > Pseudomonadota > Gammaproteobacteria > Methylococcales > Methylomonadaceae > Methylobacter_C. The sequence goes on from CANGLL010000011.1 coordinate 19,932, forward strand.
AGTATCACTACCAATAACATTAAATAGCACAGAGGTTGCTACCATTCCAGCGAATACGCCAGCCATAATGCGGTATGAAGCCACTTTTGTGTATAACAAGAATGCAGCACCAATTAAGATTGCAACAGTTGATGTTTCACCTAAACAACCAGGTTCAAAACCTAAAAATGATTGAAACCAACTATAGTTAGCTGCATAAACTGCATCTAAACCACCGTTAGCCGCAATACCTAATGGAGTTGCACGTGTAAAACCGTCAACAGCAACCCATACAGAATCACCTGTCATTGAAGCTGGATAAGCGAAATATAAAAACGCTCTGCCTGTTAAAGCTGGGTTTAAAAAGTTTTTACCGGTACCGCCAAAGACTTCTTTACCAATAACGATACCAAATGAGATACCTAAGGCGACTTGCCATAATGGGATATCAGGCGGCATGATTAAGGTATAAAGCATAGAAGACACTAAAAAGCCTTCATTAACTTCATGACCACGTACAGTCGCAAATAATACTTCCCAAACACCGCCCACTGCCAAAGTCACAATGTAAACAGGTAAGAAATATAAAGCGCCATGTACCAAGTTTGAAAATGGATTCATGGTGCTATAACCAAAAATCATCATCGGAATACTACGCCAATTAGCAATTTTCTCAAGCCCCATTGATTCCATTGCAAGATTAGCTTGGTAACCGGTGTTATACATTGCCATTAACACACAGAATACCGTAGCAATCACCACAAAAGTCATGGTTCTTTTTAGATCATTACCATCACGCACATGTGTTGTACCGCGAGTTACATCAGCGGGAGTATAGATAAAAGTATCAACCATCTCATAAAGACCGTAATACTTTTCTAAACGTCCGCCTTTTGTAAAATGCGGCTCTATGCTATCTAAAAATTCTCTAGCCGACATTATCCTTCCTTCTCAATTTTAGTTAAATTCGCTCTAAGCACAGGACCAAAGTCATGTTTGCCTGGATCTACAAATGTAAATAAAGAGACATCTTCTTCATCTAATTCTAAACAACCCAATAACTGAGCTTGATCTGAATCACCAACAATCAAAGATTTCAACAATGGTGTAGGTAATATATCCATAGGCATTACTGTTTCATAAACCCCTACAGGTACAATCGCTCTATTACTACCGTTTTTATCAGTAGTTAATGGAAATAAACGATTGTCTTTTCGATCAACACTAGAGGTATAAACATTTAAAGCAGAATACTTATTTTTACCAGGTACAATCCAGCCAAATAGTTCGCGTGAACGACCTTCTTCTAATACTGAAACTTGATTACTATAAAAACCTAAGTAAGCAGCCCAATCTTTTGCTATATGACCATAGAGAACTGAACCTGATATCACTCTGCTCTCAATACCATCAGATAACTCATCGACTACTAATTCATCTGTATTCGCACCCACACGAGTACGAACTAAACGTGGATTTTTTGCAGTAGGACCTGCCAAAGACACAACACGCTCTACATTTAATTTACCCGTAGTAAATAAAGCACCAATAGCGATAACAGCTTGATAATCTAAATGCCAAACGCTCTTATTGATATTTACTGGATCAATAAAATGAATGTGAGTACTTGGTAAACCTGCAGGATGTGGACCTTCAAATTCAGCTATTGTGGCAATATTATCAACTTTAATATCCGCCCCAAGAGCCTTAACCACATAAGTTTTACCTTGTGTTAATTTTGCAATAACCGCTAAACCGTTAGCAAAATCATCAGCACGATCTTTAATAATAACGACTGGATCAGCAGCTAATGGTCGAGTATCAATTGCTGTAACAAAAATTGAACTAGGCGTCGCATCAACAGCTGGAATTTTTCCGTATGGGCGGGTTCTTAAACTTGCCCATAAGCCCGAAGTAATCAGATTTTCTTTGATTTCTTCAACTGTCAATGATTGTAGTTCAGAATCTTTGTATTTATTAAAAGCAATTTCACCCTTACCTTTTAATTCAATAACAACCGATTGTAAAACACGTTTCTCACCACGATTGATTGCTTTAACAACTCCAGTTCCTGGAGCAGTAAAAACAACACCTGGATTTTTTTTATCAGTAAAAAGAACCTGACCTAATTTAACCGAGTCCCCCTCATTAACTAACATGGTAGGCTTCATGCCTACATAATCCATCCCCAGAATAGCAACAGAGTTAACTTTATTGCCTTCCTCAATAATTTGCTTAGGACCCCCCGTTATAGGCAAGTCTAAGCCGTTTTTAATAGTAAATCGCATAGTTAATAAGCCTACTCTCCAAACAATTTGTGGCGAACCCAACCTCTTGTTAAATATCATTGGTACAAAAGGTGCATTAAGAAGTAATACGGTTGCATTACACCATAATTTAGATGTTTTCTCAATGCCACATTTAGCGGCAGATAGTATCCAGATTGTAAATAAAAGTTTTATTTAACTAAAAAAACAGAAGCAAAAATTGTCACCAAAATAACGAAGCTCAATGATATGTAAAAATTTTATTCAAATTGAAGGGATAGAGCCAAATATCTCATTACTTTTAAAGCCGCCACTTCAAGAGTCTCTCCAAAAGCAACTACACCATCTTCATGCCCTAACATAGTAAATAGCGATGTTTCGCTTAAAAATTCCGAATGATATAAGCGTGCAACTTCATTGGCCATTTGCACTGTTCCATAAGGAATTTTTGCAGAAATATGCGGCAACTGTAGTATTTTAGTATGTCTCCAGATCGTTGGACTGTGCACGTGAATCACGGCATTAATATTCATATCAAGCTGGTATAAGCTTGCATGTGTTAACGATTCTGAAGAAGGCTGATAGAAACCGATTGAACGCAAATAATTTTGCTGGATATCAGCTTCAAGCACTAACGCCATTTGCTGACGTGTTATTGAATCAAACATCCCTGTTTGACTGCCAGTAATTACAAATTGATGGCTAATATTATCTAAACGTTGACTGATATTACCAAATCCTAGGCCATCGTAGCGGTCAGAATCCTGTCCTATTAAACCTAGCTTAAATAATACTGTTCGCCAAGCATTTAATGAGTGAATAGAAAAATTTAAATTTATTGCCTGCTGCGTATGATTGAGACAATATTTAATAATTCCCTCTACATCTGACACGCTTAATTAACCAAGGACTTGGGCTAAATTACCTTTATCTTCCAGCCAAACTTTTCGATCTGATGAGCGTTTTTTTGCTAGCAACAAATCCAATTGATCAGTCGTATCATCATTTTCAGCAATCGTTAATTGCACCAAGCGACGCGTATCTGGATTCATCGTGGTTTCGCGCAATTGACTAGGATTCATCTCACCCAAGCCTTTAAAGCGTTGAACATTTACCGTGCCTTTTAGCTTTTCTACTTTTATTCGATCTATAACACCTTGGCGTTCTGATTCATCTAAAGCGTAAAAAACGCGCTTACCCACATCAATACGATACAAAGGTGGCATGGCTACAAATACATGCCCCTCCCTCACTAAAGCGGTAAAGTGTTGATAAAAAAGTGCACAAATTAAGGTAGCAATGTGATTACCATCAGAATCCGCATCCGCTAAGATACAGACTTTACCGTAACGAAGACCCTGTAAATCATTTGAGCCGGGTTCTATCCCTAAAGCCACAGCGATATCATGAACCTCTTGTGAGGCCATCACTTGGTTAGACTCAACTTCCCATGTATTTAAAATTTTACCGCGCAACGGCATAATGGCTTGAAAGTCCCTTTCACGCGCTTGCTTAGCTGAACCTCCTGCTGAATCTCCTTCCACTAAAAACAATTCTGTTCTAGCAATATCTTGCGCAGAACAATCTGCCAACTTACCAGGCAATGCAGGGCCAGATGTTATTTTCTTGCGGATGATTTTTTTATTTGAGCGTAATCTTTTTTGGGCACTGGAGATGACGATCTCAGCAATTTTTTCACCTTGGGTAGGGTTTTGATTTAACCACAGACTAAAACTATCTTTAGCAACGCCAGCGATAAAAGTGACACATTCACGAGAACTTAAACGTTCTTTGGTTTGACCTGAAAACTGAGGATCTTCTAATTTAACTGAGAGTACAAAGTGACAATTTTCCCAGACATCTTCTGGGGCAACCTTAACACCCCGAGGCAAAATACCTCGAATATCACAAAACTCACGCATAGCTTCAGTTAAACCTGCACGCAAACCGTTTACATGCGTACCGCCCTGTGCAGTAGGCACTAAGTTTACATAACTTTCATTGAGGATTTCAGCCGGATTTTCAAGCGCCCAGACCACACCCCATTCAACCGCCTCATGTTTACCGGTCACATCCCCCATAAAAGGTTGCTCTGGAAAAAAATCAATATCACCAATTCTATCAAGTAAATATTCTTCTAAACCGTTTTGGTAGCACCATTCATAAAATTCATTAGTATGCTCGTCTTTTAAACTAATTTTTAAACCGGGGCATAAAACCGCTTTTGCTCTTAAGACATGTTTTAATTTAGTAACCGATATCTTGCTGGAATCAAAATATTTATCATTTGGCCAAAAACGCACCAAAGTGCCCGTATTGTTTTTGCCTACAGTACCCGTTTCGGCAAGATCAGTAGTCTTGTCACCATCTGCATAAGAAATGGCGTAAACCTTACCATTACGCTTTACTTCAACTTCTAATTTAGCAGATAAGGCATTCACAACAGACACCCCTACCCCATGTAAACCACCCGAAAACTGATAATTCTTATTAGAGAATTTACCGCCGGCGTGTAACTGAGTCAGAATAACCTCAACACCCGGGATGCCCTGTTCAGGATGGATATCCACCGGCATACCGCGACCATCATCAGAAACTAAAACAGAACCATCTTTATAGATAATGACATCAATAGCTTTAGCAAAGCCCGCCATCGCCTCATCGACACTGTTGTCGACTACTTCTTGAACAAGATGATTGGGGCGTGTGGTGTCCGTATACATACCCGGACGTTTTTTGACAGGATCTAAACCGCTTAATACTTCAATTGCGGCCGCATTATATTCAGCATTCATTATTAATTAATGGTGTGGATTCTGTTTAAAATGAGATTTAGCCTCATCCCAGAAGAAATCTAATTCTGTTAATTCGCACTCTTTTAAAGCGCGACCTGAGGCAGCGATTTGTTGTTCGATGTATTGAAATCTTCGAGTAAACTTTTTAGTACTTTCTTTGAGGGCAATTTCAGGATTCACATTCATATGTCTGGCTAAGTTAACCGCCACTAACAACAAATCACCGACTTCTTCTTGAATGTGTGCTTGGTCACCCGACTGCCACGCTTCTTTAATCTCATCTAGCTCTTCTAGAACCTTATCAAACACTGGGCCCGGCTCTGTCCAATCAAAGCCGTGTTGAGCGGCTCTATCTTGAATTTTTTCACATTCCATCAATGCCGGCAAATTGGCTGCCACACCCGACAAGGCGCTTTCCGTTGCCTCTTTAGCCTTTACTTGACGCTCTAATGCTTTTGCGGCTTCCCATGCTTGATGTCGCTCAGCATCATTCGCAAATACCACATCAGAAAACACATGAGGATGTCTTCGAATCAATTTATCACTGATACCCGCAGACACATCTTCAAAATTAAAATGCCCTTGCTCTTGGGCAATTTGAGAATGGAAAACAACTTGCAATAACAAATCACCCAGCTCTAACTTTAAATCTTCTAAGTCATTGCGCTCAATAGCATCAACTACTTCATAAGCTTCTTCAATTAGATAGGGTATTAAACTTTTAAAGTCTTGTTTAATATCCCAAGGGCATCCATCTTCAGGACGGCGCAATTGAGACATTAAGTCTAAAAGTTGCTGCGTGTTTTTTAACATGTAGATTAGATGTTCTTAGAATGAATAGCCAAAGTTCTCATGAAAACGCTGTTTAAAATCAGCCATCGATAACGTATGATTTTGTGTACCGTTATGTTCAATCTTTAAAGCGCCCATTAATGAAGCGATTCTGCCGGTAATTTCCCAATCAAATTCGTTCATCAAACCATACAATAAACCCGCACGATAAGCATCCCCGCAACCGGTAGGATCTAAAACCGCATGGGGTTTTGCAGCGGGAATAGAAATACATTGACCGTCGGTATATATTTTTGAACCATGTGCCCCTAGTGTAATAATTAAGGCATCAACACGCTCTGCAATTTGTTCCAAGCTTAAACCCGTACGCTCTTGCATTAGCTCAGATTCATAATCGTTTAAAGTAACGTAGTTAGCTTGATCAACAAAGGTCAATAACTCAGCGCCATCAAACATAGGCATACCTTGACCCGGATCAAATATGAACGGAATGCCTAATTCAGAAAATTGTTCCGCATGTAACTGCATCCCTTCTTTACCATCCGGTGAAACAATACCAATGCTTATATCAGCATTTGCAGGAATGGCATTCAAATGCGAAAAACTCATCGCTCCAGGGTGGAACGCGGTAATCTGATTACCATCTTGGTCAGTAGTTATGTACGCTTGACCTGTATATTGATTATCCAAAATATGAATATATTCAGTAGACAAGCGATTTTGATTTAGCCATTGACTATAAGGCTCAAAGTCATGCCCCACTACCGCCATAATTTGCGCATCTTCACCTAATAAATTTAGATTGTAGGCAATGTTGCCGGCACAACCACCGTATTCACGACGCAAAACCGGCACTAAGAAAGATACATTTAATATGTGCACCTTTTCAGGAAGAATATGATTTTTAAATTGATCGTGAAACACCATAATGGTGTCATAAGCCATAGATCCGCAAATTAAAGCGCTCATTTAATGAGATTTCCTTATATAAGAATTAAAGCCCAAGTCGTTGCCGCCCAAGCCAAAGATAACATTACCGCAGCCGAACCAATATCTTTAGCTCGACCGGATAATTCATGATGTTCAAAACCGACTCTATCAACCACAGCTTCTACAGCTGAATTGAGTAATTCAACCAACATGACTAAAACAATACTACCGATTAATAAAACTTTTTCTATTGCAGTATGCCCCAACCAGATCGCAATGGGCGTTGATATTACAAAAAGAATAACTTCTTGTCTAAAGGCTTCTTCGTGAGTCCATGTTGCCTTAAAACCAGCAACTGAAAAATAACACGCATTGATTAAGCGTTTTAAACCCTTTGCATTTTGATTTGCCATATTATGTTCTACTTGTATGAGTGATTAAAAACAGTGATCATACTGACGAAATATGAAAGTTTGTTGACTACTCACTATTAGAACTTATTCTGTGATGTATTTTTGATAACCTTCAGCATCCATTAGTGTATCTAAGCCAGATAAATCATCTGCTTTTACTAAAAAAATCCAAGTGGTATAAGGAAAATCGTTAATCGCTTCGGGTTCTTTTCCTAATAAAATATTTGCAGCAACTATTTCACCTGAGACAGGGCTGTATAAATCTGACGCTGTTTTTACAGACTCAACAACAGCACATTGCTCATTAGCGGTTACTTTACGACCGATTTCGGGTAATTGTACATACACTAAGTCACCTAATTGATCTTGAGCAAAATCAGTAATGCCCACACGAATAAGGTTATCTTCTTCTACACTGACCCATTCATGCGACTGGGCATATTTGAAATTGTTTGGTAAATTACTCATTGATAAATCTCTTAATAAAATAGTGCCAAAAGCTGAACCTAGTTTAATTGTCAAAAAAGAGAATGGAATCATGTTTCCATAATTCTTAAACAACTAGACTACCTATGAATATATAGTACCAAACATAATAAAATGATGCCTGAGATACTGATCTATAGCTCCACAATCTGCCCCTACTGCATAATGGCCAAACGCTTACTTGATAAAAAAGGGGCCACTTACACAGAAATTAATGTGGATCGTGAACCCGGCCAACGGGAGATTATGATGCAACGCACTAAACGTCGCACTGTCCCACAAATTTACATAGGTGATTACCATGTCGGTGGGTTTGATGACCTGCATCACCTAGATCAACAACATAAATTAGATGATTTACTCAAGGCGACTTACTAACCATGGCTGACTTGCAACCCTCTATCAACTC
>CANGLL010000012.1 GCA_947454605.1 Methylococcaceae bacterium
GATAAGGCTCAAAAAATCACGACTGATAATCGCGTCTTATTTCATCGGGTAGCAAATACGCTTAATTATTTAGATATTAAAACGGTTGTCGTCAGTTGTGGGACTTGTCTAGACCAATTACTTGATTATGAGTTTGAGAAGATTTTTCCGGGGTGTCGGATGATCGATATCCATGAATATCTATTAGAAAAGGGCGTTAAATTAGAAGGCGTAAACGGTGCGCAGTATTTGTATCATGATCCTTGTCATAGTCCTTTAAAGCAACAAGATGCGATGAAGACCGTTAATGGTTTAATCGGTTCTACTGTGGCTAAATCTGAGCGCTGTTGTGGAGAGTCGGGTACTTTGGCTGTAGCGAGGCCCGATATATCAACACAAGTGCGTTATAGCAAAGCCGCTGAATTACAAAAGAACACCAGTAAAATGAAAGCGGAAGGTCATGAAGGGCCTGTTAAAATGCTCACTTCCTGCCCATCTTGCGTGCAAGGTTTAAAGCGTTTTGATAATGACGTTGAGCAATTAGAAGTTGATTACATCGTGGTAGAAATCGCCAGACATGTGCTGGGTAAAGATTGGTTAAAGAACTATATTAAAAACGCCTCTAAGGGCGGCATTGAGCGCGTGTTGTTGTAGTAAAGGCCTTACAATAAGTCAGTATAGTTAGGCTCCCCTTGTAAGAAGGATTCATTGGGGGCTATTAAATAGTGATGACTGAGTGCTGTTCGACCTAACAGCATTCTAAACAACATGCTGTCCCTATTAGTTAAGGTGACTTCTGCTTTTAGCGAAGTTTGACCCAATCTGAGTTGGGTTTCTATTACATAACGTCGCTGTTTGTGGCCGCCTGAATCAGAGACTATACGTCTATCTTTAATCGGTGCGTGGCATTCAACAATGAGGTTTGTATTAGCTTGTTCTGGATGTATAGCAAACATGATCCAATCTTCACTGCCTTTTTTATAAGGATCAAGCATAAAAGCATGTAAGGCTGATGATCGAGCGCCCGTGTCTACTTTTGCTTTTATTCTAGCGATATTAAGATCGGGTAAACCGACCCATTCTCTCCAGCCGAGTAAGGGTGTGTTTGTCATGTCAGTTAGCTAGGGTTTGTTAATTAACTGTTTGAGTTTGATTGTGGTTTTTATCGTGCTTGCGGTTTCTTCTGAAGTGGCTATTGCTTCTTCTTTTATTATTGCGCGGTTTAAGGCGTTTAATATCAAGTTTGCATTGATTAATCTCTACAGATTTTAGATGTAGAAAAATATCGGGTGGCATTTCATCAGGTAATTCAATCAACGTATAGGTTTTTTGAATATTGATGTTGTTGATGTTATTTTTATCAACGCCTGATTCTTGAATCAGGGTTTCTTTTATTTGTTCAATATTGATGGCATGTTCAGAGCCTACATTAAGACGGTAACGTACCATTTTAATGGTTAATGATGAGGTGTTTTTGTTTGCTGAAGCGTGTGATTTTGGGTCTTTGCTATGAATCTGTGTGGGTTGTTCAAGATCGTTAATCAACTTTATCAAAGCAGCTGCGCAGGTAGAAGCGTCAATGGACAGTTCTGAACTCATACTCGCTATAAAACTGAGCTCTGATTCTAAAGGTTGAGTCTTTAGAATCTCTTCTAATCTGACTTTTAAGTGCACTTTTTTATCGTCTATCTGGCTCATGAGTTACTATAAATAGTGGGCTTTAATTAGCAGAGGATTAATATTCGTTATTAGTAGTTTAGATTATAGAGTCAGGTTGATTCAATTCTAAGGGAAAATCTCTACATAAGACTCATCACGAAGTTTACGCATCCAAAGTTCTGTTTCTTCTTCAATCTTGCGCTTACGAATCGCTTCTTTTACTTGGTTTCTTTTATGTTCTGTGGAGTTGTCTTTGTTTTGTCTATCTAATACTTGTATTAAATGCCAACCAAATTGTGATTGTACGGGCTCGCTTAGTTGATTAATATCTAGTTTACCCATAGCCTCTTCAAAAGGTCTTACTAAATCACCTGGATTTACCCAGTCTAGTGAGCCTCCTTTTATCGCCGAGCCTTTATCATCTGAATGAGAGCGAGCTAATGCGGCAAAGTCTTCGCCGTGTAAAACGCGTTCTTTAATGTCTAATAACCGCTTTTTGGCTTCTTCGTCATCTACTAATTCATTTGTTTTAATAAGAATATGACGAACCTTGGTCTTAGTGATGGTGTGGTCATCAAGTCCACCTTTAAGATCTAACATTTTAATGATGTGAAACCCGCTGGGGCTACGAATAGGATCTGCAATTTCACCTTTGGTCATTTTGCTAACTTTATCAGTAAATAGGGTAGGGATCGTATTAGCTGTTCTCCAGCCCAAGTCGCCACCTTTTAATGCATTGCCATCTTCTGATTCACTCATGGCAACTTGGTTGAAATCTTGTCCTGCTCTTAAATCGTTTACTAATGATGCGGCTTTATGTTCGGCTTTTTGTATTTCAGTTGCAGATGCCCCTTCTCTTAAGGCGATAAGAATGTGTCCTAAACGGTATTGGACGGATTCAGGACTGATAGTATCTTGGGTTTCTAAAAAATGATCGACTTCCCTTTCTGTCACTTTTATACGAGATCCGATTTCTCTGCCACGTAATTGGTTAATAATGATTTCATTTCGCATGTTATCTAAAAATTGCTTATAAGAAAGTCCTTGTTTTTGTAACTCTTCTCTAAAGCTTTCTAGTGACATATTGTTTCGTTGAGCTATGTCAGCGGCTGAATTATTTAGCATGTCTTCAGTTACGTTAATGCCCGCTTTTTCTGCTAATTGACGTTGAAGCTTATCAATAATCAATTTTTCTAATACTTGTTTACGTATCACTGATTCAGGGGGCATTGCTGTATTACTGGCTTGAATTCTCTGAGCAATAACGGCAACTTCTTTATCGAGTTCTTGTACTAGTATCACGTCATCTTCTACAACTGCGGCAATATTACCTATAAGTTCAGCGTATGCGGTTCTAGTATTAATTAAAAAAAAGCTACAAAGTAACAAAATGAGGCTGGTTTTTAATGTGCATTTAATCATTATTTTTGTGATCCTTGAAATCCATAAATTTCTTTTTGTAAGAAAGTATCCATATCATCACCTAAGGCACCTAATCCTTTTAATTCAATTTCAAAAAAAATGCCATTTTGCCCTGTGCCGGCATAGGCGTATGAGTTGGTGGAAGTGGTTGAATTGCTTGATTGCAGGTTATTGGTATAGTGTCTAAGAGCAATTCTCGCTTTCCAGCAACAGTTTTCTTTTTCTAAACCAAATAAAGCATCTTGAGTTTCATCGTATAAAAATGAGTATTGCCATCGACCCATAATTGACCAATTATCATAAACTGGGTAACGAAAAGAGTTATCGGTTTGGGTGATATCGTTAATGCCACTAGGATAAAGGGGGTTCTTTCGGTACATATAGCCAATATTTATTATTTTATTATCTACCGATCTATAATGAATAGCCGCTTTAATTCTTTGGATTTGATTATATTCTGGGCTCCATTGGATGCCAGAAGTCCCCGATAATTGTCTGGTAAATTGACTGGATAACTCCGTTACTAGGTTTGAGTGGTGGGAATTATCTAACCCAAGTTCTAGACATTTGCCATCTGATGCCTTTGCACAAGTGCCATCTGCCAATAATGCAGTACTAGATACTTTACGATTTTCAAAGTAAGTAATTTGGCCGATATCAAATTTTAATTTTTCTAATCCATTATTATCATCTATCAATCGTGAGGTAATTGCCGTAGAAATTTGATTAGCATTTTGGGTGCGGTCAGATCCACTAAAATTGTTTTCTCTAAATAAGGAACTGAATTGGAAGTCATAGAGTGCAGAATCGAATACAGGTAAATTATCTTGATTAACATAGGGAACATACAAATAGAATAATTTAGGTTCTAGAGTATGAAGATAAGTTGAATCACCTAACGAAATATTTTTTTCAAAGTTTAAGCCTGCATTACTAGAAAAAATAGGAACTGTTCTTGACATAGAGCTACTCATGCCTTGAGTTTCTTGAGTCGTTGAAATGTTTGTCAAATCATAATTAGTTTGTTGTAGAGAAACTTTGGGTATCAAATATGAATTAACAGTTTCTAGTGGAATGCTCAAAGAAGGTCTTGTATTAATTCGTTGTCCATTTACTAATGTATCATGTTGAAAATAAGCATATTCGTTTTCTATAGCGGTTTTTAGAGGCATAAATTTAAAGCTATGGTCTAAGTTTAAGTTTATACGTGGTAGTATCCGATAAGGTAAGGCAGTATTGGTTGATGTAGTATTAATAGATTCATAATTTACAAATGAAGTGCTTAGATTAACACCTTCTTTAACGTAGCGTATATCCGCTGAACTTTTAAGATAGTTATAGTTAGAAAAGGCTAAAACACTTCCTAGTTCCGCAAAATAAGTTGGATCTGATACATAATTTAAATCGATATTTGATCGAATATTAGGCGTTAATGTTGAAGTATTTTTAAAAGTAGTAAGGTATCGTGCTTGATTGTTTAATTTGGAGTCTGAAGGCATGTATTCTAAGCCTAGCTGACCGTTCGATTTTTCAGTAAGGTAACGAAAATTTCCTGCTAATAAGGGGCCTCTATTTAAGAGTTCTCGAGGGGTAATGGTGGCGTCATAATTTGGCGCGATATTCCAGTAATATGGCGCGGCTAAACGAAGTCCGCTGTATTTGTTACTGCTAAAATTTGGCATTAGAAAACCTGAGGTGCGTTTCTGCTCAAGCGGAAATGACATGTAAGGTGTATAAAAAACAGGTACACCTTTAAATTCCATCCAAGCGTTTTTTACAGTTCCTTGGCTGGCAATCTTATCAATAGTTAGTTTTTCCGAATGAATAACCCAGTCTTGATTACCTGGTTTACAACTAGTATAGGCACCCTCTTTGTAGTCTGATAAAGTTTCACTTTGTTTATAGACGAATTTAGCACGTCCCCTTAGAGGCGCTGTTGCATCAATAAATTGAGCGTCCCTTATTTTTGCCTGATTATTTGCAAAATTAAGCATGGCGGTTTCGCTATGTAAAGCGAGTTCGTCCTCTGTATAGTAAACGTCTTCATGCAGATCAAGTACTTGAGATGCGCTGTTATAGTTCGCCTTTGCTGAGGTAGATTTTTGATCCCCTCTTGACATGACAACATTACCTGAATAGTTACCTACTTGTTTTTCGAAGACTTCCGCAAAATTTGACTTAATATCCGTAGGTGATGACTCACGTTGCTGAGTTGCTGGCGTAAATTTGGGTTTTTCAAGTTTGCTATCCACACAATTTTCCCATGGATCGTATGCTAACTTGGATGTCAAATTATTAAAGACTTGTTCTTGGTCTGCATTAAATGCAGGCGAGAGAATGCCCCAATTTGAGGTGTCATTTTGAGCGATTTCGGCCGTATTGTTGCTCGTTATAATGTCATTGTCTTGATTGCCCTCACCTTCTATTGGTTGACAAGTCCATTCTGATGAGCCCTTCTTACTACCACAATTCCATTGTTTTTTAGCTTTATCGGAACTGTGTTTTACTCTAACAGGGGAGGGTAATGGTGCATTGATTATTTTCTTTTCTGCTAGGACAGGTTTTGATAGGGTTTGAGTTTGTTTATTATTCGCAGTTGTAGGTGTGGGTACGTCTTCAATGGGTTTTATTTTATTTGGCTCAGCTGTAATTAATTTTTTGGTGAGCGGCTCTTGAATTTGTTTTGTTTCTAAAGGCGGTGTTATTTCAATAGGCGTCGCAACTGTTGCTTGAGGAGCACTATTTTTTACGATGGGCTCTTTGTTTGGGGTTTTGGGTGATTTATCACCTACACACACCCATTCTTTAGATTCTTTATTTTGCTCGCAATTCCATGAGGCGTCATTTGCAAAGCTAGTCGTTGCAGCGAGTGAGGGTAGAAAAGCTATAAATAAACGGCGAAGCATGGCAGATATGAAGTTTAGTAGCGTAATGGATCTTAAATCGAATAAAATGCTTAGGTACTATTTTACCTTAATTTATCTTAGCAATTTAAATAATCTACCTAGACATTATGATAAATGGAGACTTAAGAACAATCGCGATGGCTGATTGGCTTGAAAATGACTTATTAATGGAGATAAGTTCTTGCGAAATGGCTTCTAGCGACGCAAGTTTTCGGCGTTATTTTAGAGTGATATCGGATAAAAATACTTATATCGTTATGGACGCTCCGCCGGATAAGGAAAATATTGAACCTTTCATTAGGGTGGCAGGCATTTTGGCACAAGCCGACGTTAATGTGCCTATGATTTATCAGCAAAATTTGGAAGATGGTTTTTTGTTGCTTGAAGATTTTGGCTCAGTGTGTCTTTTAGATCAAATAAATATCGAAACCGCGGGTGCCTTGTATCAGTCTGCATGTGATTCACTTTTAAACTTGCAAACTTCAGTGCTTGTTACAGAGTGTGCTTTACCGCATTATGATGAAGCCCTTTTACAAAGAGAATTATCAATTTTCGAGGAGTGGTTTTTACATGAATTGCTTGATATGGAAGCACCCCATTCTTTATGGTATAGAGTTAAGGATTCATTAATCTCTTCTGCGTTGGAGCAACCAACGGTCTGTGTTCATCGTGATTATCATTCAAGAAACTTGATGGTCCTTAATGAGGACACGCCGGGTATTATTGATTTTCAGGATGCGGTAGTGGGGCCTATTACGTATGATTTAGTTTCCTTATTAAGGGATTGCTATGTGGCATGGCCGGAGTCTGAAGTAGAGCAATGGATGAATGATTATTATGATAAGTTGTTGAAGGCAGCTTTAATCAGTTGTTCCTTGGCTCAATTTAAACGCTGGTTTGATTTGATGGGGATGCAGCGACATCTTAAAGCGGTGGGGATTTTTGCTAGATTACATCTAAGAGACGGTAAGTCCAATTATCTTCAGGATATTCCACGTACTCTAAATTATATTATTAACGTGTGTAGTAAGTATCCGGAGCTTGCAGAGTGGGGCGCCTATCTAGAGTATCAAGTACTTCCTAGGTTCGAAGGGTATCTATTACTATGAAAGTGATGATTTTGGCAGCAGGTAAAGGTGAAAGAATGCGGCCTTTAACGGATTTTAAACCGAAACCTTTGTTGCCAGTCGCGGATAAAACTATTATTGAATATACGATTGACGGATTAGTCGCTTCAGGATTTAAAGATCTTGTTATTAATCATGCTTATTTAGGTCAACAAATAGAAGATTATTTGGGTGATGGTTCGCGTTATGGCGCTAACATTCAATATTCTCCTGAAGGGGATAGAGGTTTGGAAACGGCTGGAGGCATTATTAACGCATTGCCCTTGTTAGGCGAGCAGCCTTTTATAGTCGTTAATGGTGATATCGCCACTGACTTTCCTTTTGAGCAGTTAAAAAATCAGCCCAAAAAACTGGCACATTTAGTGCTGTTTCAAAATCCAGTCCATCATACTCAAGGTGACTTTGGTTTATTAGATAATGCTCAGCTCGTTAATAAATCGGATGCGGAGCTTTTTACTTTTTGCGGCATTGGTGTTTATCATCCCCAGTTTTTTAGTGAGATTGAGCTCGGGCATTGTAAGTTAGGGCAACTACTGCGTCAGGCGATTGATGACGGACAGGTGACGGGGCAGTTATACCGCGGCTTCTGGATGGATATTGGCACGCCAGAGCGATTAAGTGAGTTGAATGATCGATATTCAACTCATTCTTCTGTTGTAGATTAAACTTTAGAATCGATATAAGTCGTTAATCTTGGGTTAGTTTTATATATTTTTTGTACAGAGAGTCTTGATCTTCAACGTGGGCAGGATCCTTTTCAATACAATCAACAGGACACACTTCCATACATTGCGGTGTGCCATGATGCCCAACGCATTCTGTACATAAATTTGGGTCGATTTCATAAATATCTTCCCCTTGTGAAATAGCCCCATTCGGACATTCTGGTTCACATACGTCACAATTAATACATTCGTCGTAGATTATTAATGCCATCTTAATTCCTGATAAATTTCTTTATTAAAGATTGTTGAACAGCCGAGGGGACAAAACAAGATACATCTCCCTGTAATTGTGCAATTTCTCTTATCATGGTCGAAGAAATAAATTCATATTGTTCTGCTGGGGTTAAAAACATGGTTTCAAGTTCGGGCGCTAATCTACGATTCATACCCGCTAACTGAAATTCATATTCAAAGTCGGAAACTGCTCTTAATCCTCTTAATATAACAGAGGCACCTTGTTGTTTTGCACAATCGACGAGTAAGTTATCGAAGCCTATAACGCTTACATTGGCGTATTCCGTAATGACAGAACTGACGAGCTCGACACGCTCTTCTAAAGAAAATAAAGGTGTTTTTCCTCTATTTACGGCTATAGCGACAATGACTTTACTGTAGAGTTTTGACGCTCTTGATATGAGATCCAGATGACCATTAGTGATGGGGTCAAACGTACCTGGATAGATGGCGATTTGTTGCATGATTTGTATAACGTAAAAATGGATTTATTTTATACTAAAAACACGGAGCTTGGGGGGGCTTATAATGGGATATATAAAAATAATATTTGATAATAACTCAATAATTTGCTTGACATAAGCAGGATAAGTTCTAGTATTAATTTAATCGATTGTGGATAATGGAGGTGAATTTTATTTTCAGGTGTTGCGATAGTAAATTCTTGAATGAACAGTGAGGTATTGAGTAACTAAATGACAATAAACATATTATCTTTAAATCACGCCAGCTTTATTGTGGCGGATACAGAAAAATCTCTTGGTTTTTATCGAGATATTTTGGGGCTTAAACAAATAGAGCGCCCCGACTTAGGCTTCCCAGGCGCTTGGTTGCAGTTGGGTATACAGCAAATTCATTTATTAGAACTAGATAATCCAGATCCAAAAGAAGGCCGGCCTGTTCATGGGGGACGTGATCGACATATTGCTTTAAATGCGCTGTCTTTAGCGCCGATTCAAGAAGCCTTAGATAAAAGTGGGATTGTTTATACAATGAGTATTTCAGGAAGAAGGGCGCTGTTTTGTCGTGATTACGATGCCAACACCGTTGAGATTATCGAGCAACCTTTAATATGATTACAACGCATTTATTACCGCAAATTATTACGGCTATCGTTGCTGTGATAGAAAATAATGCTGAAGAAGTGACCCAGTTAGATCAAATTATTGGTGATGGTGATCATGTCACCAATTTACAGCGCGGCTTAGAAGCCTTAGTATTGCAACAGGATGAATTGAGTTTGTTAGATTGGCCTAAAGCGTGGCAGAAAATCGGTATGATTCTGATGTCATCCGTGGGTGGCGCTTCGGGTTCTTTATATGCCACTTTGTTTATGGCTTTAAGTAAAGCCAGTAATGAAACTGAATTAAAATTACCTACTTTTGCAGTTGCTTTTAATGAAGCCGTTGATGCAGTAAAAAAACGTGGCAAATCTAAAGCAGGTGAAAAAACTTTGTTGGATGTTTATATTCCCTTATCAGAGTACTTAATGTCGGTAGCGAATAAGGAATTTGATCTTCAAAGTATTTTAAATGAAGTATCTTTGGTGGCTATTAAAGGCATGGAGTCGACTCGAGATATGCTTGCCACTAAAGGGCGAGCGTCCTTTTTAGAAGAACGCTCTTTAGGCCATATAGATGCGGGTGCCAAAACAGCTCAATTAATGATTTGTACTATCGTTGATGTTTTAACTAAAGATTTAGCAACCCCAGCGTAAAGAAGCAGTATGAACTGGGGCATCCCAAAGTTTTATGAGTTCATCGTCCATTAGCGTTATGGTAATAGAACAGCCGTTCATATCCAGAGACGTCGTATAGTTGCCTACTAGGGAGCGTAATATTTTTACGCCACGGTTTTCCCAGTATTGGGCTGCTAAGTCATAAATCAAATAAAGTTCCATTAAGGGTGTGGAACCTAGTCCATTAACATGCAATAAAACGGACTGATCTTTTTGTGGTTTAAGTTCGTCATCAATAAACTGAGCTAGTTGGGCAACGATTTCTATGGCGCTAGCTAAGGGCAAGGTTTGATGACCGCGTTCACCATGAATCCCTACGCCCATTTCCATTTCTGTGTCTTTGAGATCAAAAGTGGGTTTGCCTAGGGCGGGTACTGTGCAACTATTTAAAGCGACGCCCATTGAGGCAGTTTGATTAATAACGCGTTCACCCAATGCTTTACATGTAGCCAAATCTGCGCCCGATTCAGCGGCTGCACCGACTATTTTTTCGACGATTAATGTGCCCGCTACACCTCTGCGTCCAGTGCTATGATTTTTGGGTAAAGACACATCGTCACAGACTAAAATACTGGCATTAGGACACGATAGAAACTCAGAGGCCATTTCAAAGTTCATTACATCGCCCGCATAATTTTTAACGATAAATAACACGCCGCCACCTGTTTCAACGGCCTCAGCGGCAGTCATCATTTGATCTGGGGTAGGGGAGGTAAAGATTTGACCTGGACAAGCCGCATCAAGCATACCAAAGCCGACAAATCCACTATGTAAGGGTTCGTGACCGGCGCCACCACCCGAGATGATGGCGACTTTTCCGGCTTTAGTTGGAGTAAGGCGTTTAATGAAGTTCGGTTGGGTGTTTAAAGAAATGATATCTGCATGGGCTCTTGCAAACCCTTGTAAGCTTTCATTCAATAGACTTTCAGTAGTATTTAAAAACTTTTTCATAGCTTACGGCTCTTATTGTTATTTTAGGCGCTGTTGTTTGAGTGTTTCAGTAATTTCAATAATATCTTGCATTACCCAAGTGGGTTTGTAATCACTTGTTTCAAGGTCTTCTGCACTGGATATGCCTGTTAACACCATAATGCTGTTAATATTTGTTCTTACTGCTCCCAAGATGTCGGTTTCCAAACGATCTCCAATAGCCACAGTTTCCTCAGGTTTGGTCTCTAATAATGCCATCGCCTGTTGGTACATGATGGGTTCGGGTTTTCCTATGATAGTGGGCTTAATGCCAGTAGCAAGTTCCAAACCCGCTAAAATAGCGCCATTACCATGGGTCACACCGTGTTCAGTAGGTAAGGTGGTGTCGCCGTTGGTGCCAATAAAACGGGCTCCGGCCCGAATATTAAGCGTAGCGGTAGCTAATTTATCCCAGCTTAATGTTTCATCTTTACCGCAAACTACGATGTCAGCTCCTTTGTTAGGGTTCGCTGCATTTTTTACTTCGTATAATCCAGTTAAAGTGAAGCCCAACTCTAGGAGTGGCTGGGTAGCGCCATCAACTCCGATCACGAATACTGACGTGGTTTTAGGATTAAATTCTTGGCTTAAGAACAGGGCCGTAGCTAAACCTGAAGTTAAGATTTTGTCTTCGGTAATGCTCACACCCATTTTTGCCAGTTTTGTGACATATTGTGCGGGCGTTAAACTGGCGTTGTTGGTGGCTAGTATGAAGCGAATATTGAGGTCATTTAGCGTATCAAAGAATTCAATTAAGCCAGGAATAGCCTCTGTGCCGTGCCATAAAACCCCATCCATATCTATGATGAGGCCACGAATATTAGTGAACGATTGCATAATGATTGTGCTCAGCAATTTAATAATTTTTAGTAGTAAGGTAACCTTTAGTGTTGCTAATAACCCATCTCTCTTGCTCATTGATTAAGCGTTCTTTTTTCCAGAAAGGAGCTTTTGACTTTAAGTTTTCCATGATAAATCGACAGGCGTCAAAAGCATCGCCACGGTGAGATGACCATGCGCTTACTAGAACGATGGGTTCATTCGGTAAAATATCCCCGACCCGATGGATAATTAAGATATCAATCAGAGCCCATTGTTGATTAGCTGCAGCAATGATTTTATTGAGTTGTTTTTCGGTCATGCCGGGGTAATGTTCTAAGCTCATTAATTTAACGTGATCACCTTCGTTAAAGTCTCTCATTGTGCCGATAAAGATGTTACTTGCACCTATGGCGTTGTTCTTGGTGAGCTTAGTTTCTTCATATTCTTGCAGGTCTTGGTAAGGATTAAAGGGGGTGTCTTTAATGATGACTGTCACAATTAGCCTCCGGTGACGGGAGGAAAAAAGGCCACTTCATCACTGTCATTAACGAGTTCATCCCAGCTCACGTAATCCATGTTGACTGCGACTAACGTGTTTTGCGGTTTTATTTTATTTTGAGTGGCTTGTTGCCAGACTTCGCTGACTGTTAATGCCTTTTCATAAATAATTTCGTCTTCTGAGTGGCCTATATAGTCTTTTAAACTAGCAAAATAACGTATTTTTATAGACATAATGATTCACTAAAGTAAGAATTGTTAGATAATAAATGTTTTCTAGCCTTAGCTTAATTATCCTATAGATATGACATATACACCTCATTTTAATGCAGCAGGAGAAGCTCACATGGTTGATGTGGGTGAAAAAATGATCACGCAACGTGTTGCTGTAGCTGAGGGTTATATTGAAATGCGCCTAGAAACCTTGCAATTAATTGTGGCGGGTGAGCATAAAAAAGGTGATGTGTTAGCGATAGCAAGAATTGCAGGTATTATGGCCAGTAAAAAAACGGCAGATTTAATCCCCCTTTGCCATCCTTTACCCATTACGCATGTTGATATTAAATTGGAGCCCGAATTTGATCTTAATAGAGTGCGTTGTCAAACAACCATTAAAACCAGAGGTCAGACGGGTATAGAGATTGAGGCCCTGTGTGCGACTCAGATAGCTTTGTTAACTATATATGACATGTGTAAAGGTATTGATCGCGGCATGGTGATTCAGTCTGTGCAATTGTTAGAGAAAGCGGGTGGTAAAACTGGACATTGGTTACGAAAATAAGTTTAGTTAAGTGCTGTTGAGATATTTTTGCCAGCCATTAACTTTACGATTTGATACACTAGAAGCTCCTTAAAAATAGCCAAAATAATTATGACCATTACTTTAAAAGAGCTTGCTGATTTTTGTGATGCAAAAATCGTTGGTGGTAAGGATTCAACACTCATTACTTCTGCGGCTGATATTAAATCAGCAGAGTCCGGTCAGGTTACGCAGTTAACGAGTAGTCGTTATATAAAACACATTGCCAATTCAACCGCTACTGCTTGTTTTATCGCAGAGGGCTTTGCCGTTGATGCTATTCCAGAAGGTATGGCGTTATTGGTGTGTTCAGATCCAGAAATGAGTTTTATTAAAGCCCTAGATTTACTTCATCCTGCTCGGATTTACGAGCCTCAAATTGCCCCTCAAGCGGTACTCGATAAAAGTGTCACTCTAGGTGAGGGTGTTTATATTGGGCCTTATGCCGTTGTGGGTGAAGATACGAGTATCGGTGATCAAAGCACTGTTTTAGCGGGTGTATATATTGGTAAGAATGTCAAAATTGGTAAGCATTGTCAGTTGCATCCTTATGCGGTGATTTATGATGATGTGGACTTAGGTGATCATGTCATTATTCATTCAGGCGCCATTATTGGTGCAGATGGTTTTGGGTATAAATTTAGAAATAATCGCCATGTTAAAGTGCCGCAAGTAGGCAATGTGGTGATTCATAATTATGTTGAAGTTGGTGCTAATACATGTATTGATCGCGGAGCCTTAGGCAGTACAGTGATTGGCGCAGGGACTAAAATCGATAACTTAGTACAAGTTGGCCATAATAACAAAGTTGGTAAACATGTCATTATGTGCGGTTTAACTGGCGTTTCGGGGTCTTGTAATATTGAAGATTACGCGATTCTGGCGGGCAGTTCTGGGGTTGCAGATCATGTCACGATAGGTCAAGGTGCAGTGGTTATGGCGCGATCTGGTGTTGCAGGCGATATAAAACCGGGTGCTCAAGTGTTTGGTAGTCCGGCTAAAGATAAAAAAGTCGCTTATAAAGAGCAAATCGCGCTGAGCAAATTACCTGATTTATTAAAGACAGTTAAGATGTTACAAGAAAAGATTGAAGCGCTAGAAGCAGGCTCAAAGTAGTTGTTAAGAAATCATAAAATTATTCGAATTATCATTGATGACGAATAACCAACTAATATAGTAAACTATATCAATACAACACACGGTTAAGCACGATGACACAAAAAGACAACGTTCACCTACACGAGATTAATAAATTTGGTTCAATGGCGGAACGCTGGTGGGATCCTCAGGGTGAGTTTAAAACGCTACATGATGTTAATCCATTGCGTTTATCGTTTATTCAAAAATTCGTTAATTTAGAGGGTATGCGTATTGTTGATGTGGGGTGTGGCGGTGGAATTTTAACGGAAGGTCTTGCTAAACAAAATGCAGAAGCTTTGGGTATCGATTTAAGTGAAGATTTAATCGATATCGCTGATTTGCACGGCTTAGAAACCGGTATCAAAGTTAATTATCAAAAGATTAGTGTTGAAGCCTTGGCTGATGAACAACCTGAAAGCTTTGATCATGTGACTTGCATGGAAATGTTGGAGCATGTGCCTGATCCAGGATCTATCATTAATGCGTGTGCGAAATTAGTTAAGCCTGGAGGTATGGTGTTTTTTTCTACGCTTAATCGTCAAGCGAAGGCTTATTTATTAGCCATTGTGGCTGCAGAGCATGTCTTACAAATGCTGCCTAAAGGCACACATGATTACAAAACCTTTATTAAACCTTCAGAGCTTTGCCAGTATGCGCGAAATGCCGGCTTAGAACTGCAGGACATGATCGGTATTGAATACAATCCGTTTAATAAACAATTTAATTTAGGTAAAGATATCGATGTTAATTACATTGCAGCATTTAAAAGAGTTAACTGAGCATTAATGCCGAACAATTTTAAGCTATCGTGTGTTTTATTTGATTTAGATGGGACCCTGGTAGACACTGCCCCCGACCTATTTGCCTGTCTTAATGAATCCCTAAAAACACATGGCTTTCCTGTCGTTTCTGATGCCCAACTTAAACCCTTTATTTCATATGGTGCTGTAGTTTTAGTTGAAGAATGTCTTAAAGATAAGGCTTCTGCTGAAGAAAAGGCTGGGGTAGTCGAAACGCTATTAAATATTTATGAACAAAATATTGTTCGATATTCAGTATTTTTTGATGGCATGTTAGATGTGCTTGATAGGATTGAAGAGCAAGGGCTTAAATGGGGCATAGTGACGAATAAGCGTCAGCGGTTTACCAATCCATTAATATCAGCTCTGAATTTAACCAACCGTGCTGCTTGTGTAGTGAGTGGTGATACTACTCCAAATCCAAAACCCCATACTGATCCTATGCTGGAGGCTTGTAAGCGAGCCCAAGTGTCAGTGAATGAATGTGTATATATTGGTGATGCTAAGCATGATATTAAAGCGGGCAGAAATGCAAAAATGAAAACATTAGTAGCGCTTTATGGTTATCTTAGCCCTGGCGATAAACCAGAGGAATGGGGTGCTGATGGCTTGATTAGTTCTCCACAACAATTATCCGCTTGGATAACATCAACATTATGTCATTAAGAAATCAGGTCATTTTAATTACAGGTGCGGGCGGCGGTTTAGGCAGTACTGCAGCGCTGGCTTTGGCAAAATTAGGCGCGCATATTATTCTTTTAGATAAGAATATCCCCAGATTAGAGATCATTTACGATCAAATACTGGAAGCTAATGCGCCAGAGCCTATTATTTATCCTTTTGATCTTGCCGGAGCCAACGAAAATGAATATGAAGAATTGGCACAAAGAGTTGGCGAGGAATATGGTGCTTTACAGGGTTTGCTCCATTCAGCGGTAGAGCATAGTGGATTTAGGCCCTACTCTCAGATTACAACTAAAGACTGGGGGCATACGATGAATGTAAATTTAAACGCCCCCTTTTTATTAACACGCGTGCTACTGCCGGTCTTGGTGAAAAGTGAACATGCTTCTGTTGTCTTTACATCAGACTCTTCTGCTAGAGAGGCGCGAGCATACTCTGGTGCTTATGGGGTATCTAAGGTTGCACTTGAAGGTCTAGTGAGTGTTTTAGCGGATGAATTAGAATCAGGAAATAGAATAAGGGTGAATACTTTAGTGCCTGGTCCGGTCGATTCACCCTTAAGAAAACGTGCTTATCCCGCAGAAGATAAAAGTAAATTGCCGCTAATGAACTCACTAGATTCGGTTTACCAGTATTTATTCAGTGCGCAAAGTGTCGGAGTCACTGGCCAAATAATCAATGCTTCAACTTTTCATCTATAGAACACACTATGGCAGAACGTGAAATTATATTTTTAACTCGAGATGTTAATGTCGTCACTATTCCTGAAGGAAGTGCCAGCACTTTAAGTAAGGGCGATGAAGTGACCATTCATCAATCATTAGGTAGCAATTATACGGTGGTAACTGAATATGGCCATATGGTTCGCATTGCAGGTGTGGATGCAGACGCTTTAGGTAAAGAGCCCCATGAGTTACATGCCTTGGTATTAGAAACCAATGCAGAAGCCGTTGAGAAAAATTGCTGGGAAGTAATGAAAACTGTTTACGATCCAGAGATTCCCGTAAATATTGTTGATCTTGGTCTAGTGTATGTCTGCGAAGTGACCTCTGTTGGCCCATCTGAAAATGAAGTGCATATTAAGATGACCTTAACAGCTCCGGGGTGTGGCATGGGGCCTGTTATACAAGGTGATGTCGAAAAGAATGTGCGAGGCTTGCCGGGTGTGGTTAGTGTCAATGTCGAAGTGGTTCTTGATCCGCCTTGGTCTAGAGAAATGATGTCAGAAGTGGCTCAGGTTCAATTAGGCTTATTTTAAGCATTTCTTTAATTCATATGGGTAATAAACACAAGTCAAAATAACACTATATCTACGCACTTTTTAGAAAATAATGATGACCAAAGTGGTATAATTTTGTATAGTTACAAGGTTTGAATTTTTATAACGGGATAGGCGTTAATCAGTCATCCCGTTTTGTCTATATGAGGTAAGGTGTTTGGCTAAGTCTGCATTATTAGTGCTAGAAGATGGCACAGTATTTAACGGGGTGTCGATAGGCGCCGATGGTTGTTCTGTAGGAGAAGTAGTATTTAATACTGCAATGACAGGATACCAAGAAATTCTTAGTGATCCTTCCTATTCCCAGCAAATTGTAACTTTAACTTATCCGCACATTGGTAATGTTGGCACCAACTCCGAAGATGATGAATCTGCGGGTGTTTTTGTTAGCGGT
The DNA here is from genome assembly GCA_947454605.1 of Methylococcaceae bacterium. GTDB lineage: Bacteria > Pseudomonadota > Gammaproteobacteria > Methylococcales > Methylomonadaceae > Methylobacter_C. The sequence continues at coordinate 17,176 of CANGLL010000012.1, forward strand.
TTAGTTATTAGAGATTTACCCATTCTTGCCAGTAATTGGCGAAATCAAAAAACACTGCAGCAGTATTTGCTTGATCACAATGTGGTTGCAATTGCAGACATTGATACACGTAAATTAACCCGTTTATTAAGAGATAAAGGTGCGCAACGCGGTTGTATTTTAGCGGGCGACGATATAACAGTTGAGGTGGGGATAAAAGCGATTGCAGGTTTCCCCGGATTAAAAGGGCTGGACTTGGCTAAAGAAGTCACTGTGTCTGAGTCTTACGAATGGACTGAGAATATATGGGGCTTGACTACGGGTCATACTGAAGGTCAAATCTTGACTAAACATATAGTGGCTTATGATTTTGGGGTTAAACGCAATATTTTGCGTTTGTTTGTCAATCGTGGTTGCCGTGTAACGGTTGTGCCGGCGACTACACCAGCAGAAACCGTATTAGCGATGAATCCAGATGGCGTGTTTTTATCAAATGGACCAGGTGATCCTGAGCCTTGTACTTATGCGATTGAAGCAATTAAAACAATATTGGATACAAAAACCCCAGTGTTTGGTATTTGTTTAGGCCATCAGTTATTGGCTTTAGCCAGTGGCGCTAAAACTGAGAAAATGAAATTTGGTCATCACGGCGCCAATCATCCTGTACAAGAGATTGCAACAGGTCGCGTTATGATCAGTAGTCAAAACCATGGTTTTGCTGTAAATGAAGCGAGTTTGCCTGCCAATTTGGTGGCAACTTATCGGTCTTTATTTGATGGCAGTTTACAGGGTATTAAACGTACAGATTGTCCTGCTATGAGTTTTCAGGGACATCCAGAAGCAAGCCCTGGCCCGCATGATGTGGAATCTTTATTTGATGATTTCATTACTATGATGAATCAAGCTGTCTAACAATAATTACATTTAAAAAGTCATAAAATGCCAAAAAGAACCGACATAAAATCGATTTTATTATTAGGTGCTGGTCCTATTGTTATCGGTCAGGCCTGCGAGTTTGATTATTCAGGAACACAAGCTTGTAAAGCACTTAGAGAAGAAGGTTATAGAGTAATCTTAGTTAACTCTAACCCTGCAACTATCATGACTGACCCTGATATGGCGGATGCAATTTACATTGAGCCTATTGATTGGAAAACAGTTGAAAAGATTATTGCTAAAGAGCGTCCTGATGCTATTTTGCCAACGATGGGTGGGCAAACAGCTTTAAATTGCGCATTAGACCTTGATGCGCAAGGTGTTTTGGCTAAATATAACGTTGAAATGATTGGCGCAACTAAAAAAGCCATTAATATGGCCGAAGATCGCCAGTTATTTAATGACGCGATGGCGCGTATTGGTTATGAAGTAGCAAAATCAAAAACAGCGCATTCTTTGGAAGAGGCTTTAGCGGCTCAAAAAGAAGTAGGATATCCAACTGTTATTCGTCCCTCTTTTACGATGGGTGGTAGTGGTGGCGGTATTGCTTACAACAAAGAAGAATTTATTGAAATCTGTGAGCGTGGTTTATATCTATCGCCAACTAATGAGTTATTGATTGAAGAATCAGTTTTAGGTTGGAAAGAATATGAAATGGAAGTGGTGCGTGATTCTAAAGATAACTGCATTATCGTTTGTTCAATCGAAAATTTTGACCCCATGGGTGTGCATACAGGAGATTCAATCACTGTAGCACCTGCGCAAACCTTAACTGACAAAGAGTATCAAATTTTGCGTAATGTATCGTTAGCGGTATTACGTGAAATTGGTGTTGATACGGGTGGCTCAAATGTTCAGGTGGCTATCAATCCTGTTGATGGCCGTATGATTGTTATTGAAATGAATCCTCGTGTATCGCGCTCATCTGCATTGGCCTCTAAAGCGACAGGATTTCCTATTGCTAAAGTGGCTGCAAAATTAGCGGTTGGTTTCACTTTAGACGAACTAAAAAATGAAATTACCGGTGGTGCAACGCCGGCTTCATTTGAGCCCACTATCGATTACGTCGTTACAAAAGTTCCTCGTTTTACTTTTGAGAAGTTTCCTCAAGCCGATGATCGTTTAACGACTCAGATGAAATCTGTAGGTGAGGTGATGGCGATTGGTAGAAACTTCCAAGAGTCTTTACAAAAAGCCTTACGCGGTTTAGAAATTGGCATCAGTGGTTTAGATGAAATAGTTGATTTAACGGCTGAAGATGCTAAAGAAAAGATGCAAAGAGAAATGCGTCATCCGGGTCCAGATCGTTTGTTGTATGTGGCGGATGCATTTCGGAGCGGCATGACTTTAGAAGAGATTCATGAGGTTTGTAAGATTGATCCATGGTTCTTAGCACAATTACAAGACTTGATTGAAACTGAGCAATCTTTAGCAACTAAAACTTTATCGACTTTAAAAGAAGGTGAGCTTTATAAATTAAAGCGTAAAGGCTTCTCTGATAACCGTATCGCTAAATTATTAGATGCTTCAGAAATTGAAGTGCGTAATGTAAGACACAAACAAAACATTCGTCCGGTTTATAAGCGAATTGATTCTTGTGCAGCGGAATTTTCTTCTGACACAGCGTATTTATATTCAACTTACGACGAAGAATGTGAAGCACGCGTTTCTAATAAAGAAAAAATCATTATTTTAGGCGGTGGCCCTAACAGAATCGGTCAAGGGATTGAGTTCGATTATTGTTGTGTGCATGCGGCCTTAGCTCTGCGTGAAGATGGTTACGAAACCATTATGATCAACTGTAATCCTGAAACAGTTTCGACTGATTTTGATACGTCTGATCGATTATATTTTGAATCATTAACGCTTGAAGATGTATTAGAAGTTGTGTATCTTGAAAAACCAAAAGGCGTTATTGTCCAATACGGTGGTCAAACCCCTTTAAAATTAGCTAGAGCTTTAGAAGCAGCGGGTGTACCTATTATTGGTACCTCACCAGATTCAATTGACCTTGCCGAAGACAGAGAACGATTCCAGAAGTTACTAGAAAGATTAGGTTTAAAACAACCGCCTAATGGTACAGCGCGTTCTGTTGAACAAGCCGTTAATGCAGCGAAAGAATTGGGCTATCCTTTGGTGGTTAGACCGTCTTACGTATTAGGTGGACGTGGTATGGAAATCGTCTTTAATGAAGAAGGTTTGCAACGTTACATGAAGGAAGCTGTAAGCGTGTCTAATGATGCTCCGGTGCTATTAGATCGTTTCTTAGATGATGCGGTAGAAATGGATGTCGATGCTATTTATGATGGTGAGCGCATCTTAATCGGTGGCTTGATGGAACATATTGAGCAAGCTGGTGTGCATTCAGGTGATTCTGCTTGTTCATTACCGCCGTATGATTTGGCGCCCGCGTTGCAAGACAAGTTGCGTGAACAAGTTGCTAAAATGGCTGAAGCTTTGGGTGTTAGAGGCTTAATGAATACCCAGTTTGCGATTCAAGGTGATGAAATCTATGTATTAGAAGTTAATCCAAGAGCATCACGTACTGCGCCGTTTGTTTCTAAAGCGACTGGTTATCCTTTAGCAAAAATTGCGGCTCGAGTTATGGCTGGGCAAACTTTAGCTCAGCAGGGTATTACTGAAGAGCGTATACCTAGTTATTATTCTGTTAAAGAAGCTGTATTCCCGTTTGTTAAATTCCCGGGTGTTGATCCTTTACTAGGCCCTGAAATGAAGTCTACAGGTGAAGTAATGGGCGTTGGAAAAACATTTGGTGAAGCTTTCGCTAAAGCACAACGCGCGGCGGGCGTAAGTTTAAATGAAAGCGGCAAAGTCTTAATTAGTATTCGTGATCAAGATAAAGCTAAAGCACCTGACATTGCTAAAATGTTGGTGGATAAGCAATATGAGATTGTTGCAACTGGAGGAACTGCTAAGTTCTTAAAAGAAGCCGGTATTCCTTGTGAGGTGGTGTATAAAGTTAATGAAGGTCGACCTAATACCGTTGACATGATTAAAAATGATCAAATTCAGTTGATTATTAATACAACAGAAGGCAAAAAAGCGATTTCAGATTCTTTTACTATGCGTAGAGAAGCCTTACAACATCGCGTTGCTTACTATACCACTATGGCAGGCGCAAGAGCTGCTTGCTACGCTTTGGGTGAATTAGATGCGGGTGATGTTAATTGCTTGCAAGACTTACACAAAAGTTTAATTTAAATGCTTAGATGAGTTCAATAGTTACACATTAACTATTAGCTATAAGCATCACAGAAAGATTAATGGAGTTTAAAGAAGATGAACAAAGTACCGCTCACCGTTAGAGGAGCAGAAAAGTTACGTGCAGAATTAGATGAATTAAAGTCAGTGGTGCGTCCGCGCATTATTGAATCTATTGCAACAGCACGTGCACACGGTGATTTAAAGGAAAATGCTGAATATCACGCTGCAAAAGAACAACAAAGCTTTGCGGAAGGACGGATTTCTGAGATTGAAGGGAAATTATCAAATGCACAAATTATTGATGTCACAAAAGTGGATGCAAACGGCAAAATTGTATTTGGTACTACCGTTGAAATAGAAGATGTTGAGACAGAAAAAAGGTCAACTTATCAAATCGTCGGTGAAGATGAAGCAAGTATCAAAGATGGAAGAATCTCTATAGGATCACCAATCGCAAGGGCATTAATTGGTAAAGAAGTAGAGGACGTAGTTACTGTTAAAGCACCTGGCGGTAATGTGGATTATGAAATAATCTCAATACAGTATATTTGAGGTTGTTAATGATCAAAGGCGAAGCGATGCGAAGTTGCTTCGCCTTATTAATTTAAGTTATTTGTTGGGGTTAAGTCGGTATAAAACAGCGATTTGCCCAATAGATTGAATTAGCTCTGCACCGGTTTCTGCACAGAGTTGTGCATTAATTAACTTTCTATCATCCCTTTCAGCACGAATTTTTACTTTAAGTAATTCATGTGTGTTGAGTGCTTGATCGAGTTCGGCTAATACCCCAGCGGTAAGTCCAGATTGACCAATCATTACGACGGGTTTTAGAGAATGAGCATCAGCTCTAAGTTTTTTTTTGTCCGCAGAGTTCATTCATTTTTCCTAAATAAAAATTACACCAACACTATACAACAATTTATGGCACGAAGTAAGAGCAGTGGTCGCTGGATGTCGGAACATTTTGAAGATGAATATGTCAAAATGGCTCAGGCGCAAGGGTATCGATCACGCGCTGTGTTTAAGCTAAAAGAAATACAAGAAAAAGATCATCTCATAAGACCTGGGATGAATATTGTTGATCTAGGCGCAGCACCGGGTGGATGGTCTCAATATGCAAGACAATTATTAGGTAAGAAAGATAAGCTGATTGCTTTAGATATATTACCAATTGATCCAATTGAAGGCGTGGATTTTATTTTGGGTGACTTTCGAGAAGATGCAGTACTTGATCAGCTTAAAGACGTATTAGCGGGCATGACAGTCGATTTGGTTATGTCAGATATGGCGCCCAACATGAGTGGCAACAAAGCCGTTGATATGCCGAGATCCATATATTTGGGTGAGCTAGCGTTGGATACAGCGCGAACTGTATTGACAAAAGACGGGTCTTTTTTGGTGAAGCTGTTTCATGGTGAAGGGTTTGAAGCTTTTTATAGTGATGTACAAACATCATTCACTAAAGTAATTATAAGAAAACCAAAAGCATCAAGGCCACGCAGTAATGAGGTATATATTTTAGCCAAAGGGTTTAAATAATCTTTGGGCTCCCATATATTGGGCAGACTAGTAAAAATCTAGATTGATGGTATATATAATATAAATAACAAATATCAGGAAAGTTAAGTCCTGATATAATTTATGTGTTTTTAATCCGAGAGCCTATTTTGGCTAGGGTGTTTATGTGAATGATATGTTAAAAAATGTAATCTTGTGGGTAGTTGTCGCAGTGGTATTAATGACCCTGTTTAATAATTTTGGACCGCAAGGAGAAAGAACAGACTCATCTTTATCTTATTCGCAATTTATTGAATCAGTAAAATCTGGTCAAGTGCAACAGGTCATGATTGATGAGCATATCATTAAAGGTAAAACGCAAAGTGGTCAAGTCTTTAGGACTTATGCGCCTAATGATCCTCACATGGTAGATGACCTTCTAGCCAATAATGTCGATATTAAAGCCGTTCCCCCTGAACAACCTTCAATGCTAATGCAACTTTTGGTGTCATTTGGCCCTATGTTGTTGTTGATTGCTGTCTGGGTGTTTTTCATGAGACAAATGCAAGGTGGTGCTGGCGGTAAAGGCGCAATGGGCTTTGGTAAAAGTAAAGCGCGGATGCTTGAACAAGATCAAATCAAAGTTACTTTTGCTGATGTGGCAGGTTGTGATGAAGCGAAAGAAGAAGTCGTTGAGATGGTGGACTTCTTAAGAGATCCTGCTAAATATCAAAAGCTAGGTGGAAAAATACCTCGTGGCGCGTTAATGATTGGACCTCCGGGTACAGGTAAAACTTTATTGGCGCGTGCTATAGCCGGTGAAGCAAAAGTACCTTTCTTTACTATTTCAGGATCTGATTTCGTTGAAATGTTTGTGGGTGTGGGTGCATCTCGTGTGCGTGACATGTTTGAACAGGCTAAAAGACACGCACCTTGTATCATATTTATAGACGAAATTGATGCGGTTGGCCGTCAACGCGGTGCCGGCTTAGGTGGCGGTAATGATGAGCGGGAACAAACGCTTAACCAATTATTAGTTGAAATGGATGGCTTTGAGGGTAACGAAGGAATCATCGTTATAGCTGCAACAAATCGTCCTGATGTTTTAGATAAAGCATTGTTGCGTCCAGGTCGTTTTGATCGTCAAGTAACTGTAGGTTTACCAGATGTCCGTGGGCGAGAACAAATTTTAAATGTGCATATGAAGAAAGTACCTTCCGATGATGACGTACAAGTTAAATACATTGCACAAGGTACTCCAGGTTTTTCTGGCGCTGATTTAGCCAACTTAATTAATGAAGCCGCATTATTCGCTGCTAGAATGAACAAGCGTGTTGTTAACATGGCTGATTTAGAAAAAGCGAAAGATAAACTAATCATGGGTGCAGAAAGACACTCTATGGTAATGGACCAAAAAGAAAAGAAAATGACGGCTTACCATGAAGCCGGTCATGCTATCGTGGGTAAATTAGTACCTGAACATGATCCTGTATACAAGGTAAGTATTATGCCTAGAGGTCGTGCTTTAGGTGTCACGATGTTCTTACCAGAGCGTGATCAATACAGTGCGAGCAAACAAAAATTAGACAGCATGATCTCTAGTTTATATGGCGGACGTATTGCAGAAGAAGTCGTTTTTGGATGGGAACAAGTGAGTACTGGCGCATCAAACGATATTGAGCGAGCTACCGAATTGGCTAGAAATATGGTGACTAAATGGGGTTTATCACAACGTTTAGGTCCTTTGTCATATAGTGAAGAAGAGGGTGAAGTATTTTTAGGTCGCTCTGTTACGCAACATAAAACAGTTGCTGAAGAAACTTCTCATACTATAGATGAAGAAATTCGCTCATTTATTGACAGAAACTATGAACGTGCTGAAAAATTGATCAAAGAGAATATTGATATTTTGCATGCGATGGCAGATGCATTAATGAAATATGAAACAATTGATAAAGATCAAATTGAAGATCTGATGGCGCGCAAGCCAGTCAGAGACCCGCAAGGATGGGGCGATGATAAGCCACCCCATGGTAATGCGACTGTAGACGAAGTTAAAACCAATGATGATGAAAAAAAAGTGGAATTAACTAAGCCTGCTGAGCAAATCTAGAAACCAAGTGATTTTTAAAGGAGAGGCTAATCCCTCTCCTTTTTTATGGGTAAAAATTAGAGAGTATTTGCGCAATGGCAAAAAAATATTTTGGTACCGATGGTATTCGAGGCAAAGTAGGACAAGCACCTATCACAGCAGATTTTTTATTAAGATTAGGTTGGGCTGCGGGCCGTGTGTTTGCAACAGAAGGGCATGACTTTGTCTTAGTGGGTAAAGATACGCGTATATCAGGCTATATGTTTGAATCCGCATTAGAGGCCGGTTTAACGGCTGCAGGTGTAAATACGCGTTTATTAGGCCCCATGCCAACACCAGGCGTTGCTTATTTAACGAGAACACTGAGAGCGCAAGCGGGTATTGTCATTAGTGCTTCTCACAATCCGTATTACGATAACGGGGTTAAATTCTTTTCTGTTGAAGGTACAAAACTACCTGACGATATTGAAGAAAAGATAGAGTTCTATTTGGATTCTCCGATGACTACAGTTGAGTCTTCCGCCCTCGGTAAGGCAAAAAGAATAGTGGATGCAGCAGGGCGATATATAGAATTTTGTAAAGCCAGTATTGCAACGCGCTATGATTTTAGTGGCTTAAAAGTCGTTGTTGATTGTGCAAACGGCGCCACATATCACATTGCTCCTCATGTATTTACAGAGGTAGGAGCCGACGTTATCGTCATGGGTGCAGAGCCAGATGGTATTAATATTAATGCGGACTGTGGGGCAACCAGTCCTGCAAAATTAGCGGCTATGGTCTTAGATAATCAAGCTGATTTTGGTATTGCTTTAGATGGTGATGGTGATCGATTAATCATGGTGGATCATAAAGGTGAAATCGTTGATGGTGATGAGATTATATATATCATTGCAAAAGCCAGATTAGAAGCGGGCTTGATGACGGGGCCTGTTGTGGGTACCTTGATGAGCAATCTAGGGATGGAACATGCCCTTAAGAAACTGGGTATTGAATTAATAAGAGCGAACGTAGGTGATCGTTATGTCTTAGAAATGATGAGTGAGCATAACAGTATCTTAGGCGGCGAAAACTCAGGCCATATTATCTGTTTAGATAAAACAACAACAGGTGACGGTATTATTGCCGCATTGCAAGTCATGGCAGAGATGCAAGATTCCGGAAAGAGCTTACATGACCTCAAGTCAGGTATGAAAAAGTATCCACAAATATTAATTAATATTAGAACGGCAGAAAAGGTGGATTTAGCGACTAACGAACCACTTCAAAAAGCCGTTCAAGATATTGAAGAAAAATTAGGCGATAGAGGTCGTGTATTGTTAAGAGCCTCAGGAACTGAGCCATTAATTCGCGTCATGGTAGAGGGTGATGATGCTGATTTAGTGAATAAATATGCTCAGCAGTTGTCAGAAGATGTTAAGAAAGCAATAGGTGCTTGAATTACAGTCTATTAGACTATATCATAGGCGGTTTGATTATATAGGGGAGTAATTTTGATGCGTCGGTCTCTGGTTATTGGAAATTGGAAAATGAATGGAACTCTTGCGAGTGCTCAATTACTTGCAAAAGGAATTATCGCAGGCTTAGGTTCAGCAGATGCAGATATTGCAGTTTGTGTACCTTATATCTATCTACCTGCTATTAACGAATTAGTAAAAGACACAGCCTTAGGCTTAGGCTCACAAAATATTGCAGATAAAGCATCAGGTGCATACACCGGTGAAATCTCTGCTTCAATGCTTAAAGAGTTTAATACACAATATGCATTGGTAGGTCACTCAGAAAGACGCTCTTACTACGGCGACACAAATGCTTCAGTAGCTGCACGTTATGTACAAGCACAAGAACAAGGAATTATTCCTGTTTTATGTGTAGGTGAAACATTAGAACAACGTGAACAAGATCAAACATTCGCAGTGATTAACGAGCAATTAGATGCCGTTATCAATTTAGCGGGTATTGGATCTTTAAGCAAAGCGGTTATTGCATACGAACCTGTCTGGGCGATTGGTACAGGAAAAACGGCAACTGATGAACAAGCGCAAGAAGTTCATCAATATATTCGTCAATACATTGCTGCAAAAGATCAAGCGATTGCTGACAAAGTTCAAATTTTATACGGTGGTAGTGCTAAGCCTGACAATGCAAAAGGTTTATTTGCTCAACCGGATATAGATGGTGGTTTAATAGGCGGCGCTTCATTAGAAGCAGAATCCTTTTTAAAGATTTTTCAATCGGTTAAGTAGATAAAACAATCATGTATCAAGTCATAATAGTTATTCATGTGTTGCTAGGTTTAGGCGTTATTGGTCTAGTCATGATGCAACAAGGTAAAGGGGCAGATGCGGGTGCATCGTTTGGCACAGGATCAGCGGGATCGGTTTTTGGTGCTCAAGGTGCGGCTTCATTCTTATCAAGAGCTACAGCTATCTTAGCAACGTCTTTCTTTATTACAAGCTTAGGGCTTGCAGTTATAAACGGCCATAAAGGCGCTGCATATGACTTGATGAGTGGAGATGCTAGTACAACTGAAGCACCTGCAGTGGTTGAGAAAAAAGCTGAAGTTCAGCCAGAAGTTCCAGAAATAAAAGCAACAGAAGTACCTAAAGCTGACGAAATTAAAACAGTAAAATAGTCAGATCAATATATGCCGACGTGGTGGAATTGGTAGACACGCCATCTTGAGGGGGTGGTGACGCAAGTCGTGCCGGTTCAAGTCCGGCCGCCGGTACCAAATAAGGGTTTTAAGAAGCCCAAATAAGTATAGAGACCCGCAAGTCATAAGGCTTCGCGGGTTTTTTTTGTCCAGCGAAATCTACCAAAATGTGGCGGCATCCGAATAAATGTATGTCATTTTTTATGTCCTTTGGTATAGTA
>CANGLL010000013.1 GCA_947454605.1 Methylococcaceae bacterium
CTATCGCTGCGGGTCTAGTTAGCTTAGGGATGTTAATTATGCACGGTGCTGTGTATTTACAAATTAAAACTGAAGGCAGTATTAATAAAGCGTGTAAAACAACAGTCACTCTATTTGGATTAATAACACTGATCGTTTTTGGTTTAGCAGGTATTTGGATTGCAAATATTGATGGTTATGAAATAACCAGTACAATCGCTACTAACACCTACTCCAATCCTTTAGTAAAAACAGTGTCTAAAGCTTCAGGCTTATGGCTAGCTAATTATGGTCACACCCCACTATTGTGGAGCATTCCTGCGCTAACCTTTTTGACTGGCATTGCAACCGTGTTATTGTCTCGATTAAATCGCCCGGGCTTAGCTTTTATTACCAGCTCATTCATGCTAGCAAGTATTATTTTGACAGCAGGCGTATCGATGTTCCCCTTTCTAATACCTTCTAGTTCAGACCTTAGTAGTTCATTAACTGTATGGGATGCAAGCTCTAGTTTAGGGACTTTAAAAATCATGTTTTGGGTCACTTTAATATTTTTACCCATTGTATTGTCTTACACCACTTGGGCATTTAGAGTTCTGCGTGGCAAAGTGACAGCAGAACATATTCACCAAAACGATCATACAGCTTATTAGGAGCAGACTATGTGGTACTTTACTTGGATACTTGGTTTATTACTGGCCTGCTCACTAGGCATTATTAACGTCCTTAGATTAGAAGCCCAAGAAACTTGGGACAGGGAGCACCTTGCCCTAGACCCCGTTACACATCTAATGACTAAAGAGACAATGCTGGGGCGTTTAAAAGAAAAAGTAGAAAACTCAAAACGAAATGGTTTTCCATTTTCTATTATTTTATTAAATCTTAATGATTTTAAAGCCCGAAATAACATAGCTAACTATGAAATGGATAACATTTTGCGAGGGGTAACGAATTGCTTTAAAGATGAAATTAGAGCTGGCGTTGATATTGCAGCGAGAATACATGAGGATGAATTTTTAATCGCCATGCCAGGTTCACCCAAAAATCAAGCAGAAGAAATTGCACTACAAATTAAAAATACTATCAGTCAACGTGTACAAGCTCCGCAAGGTGTAACAGTTGAATTGTCTACTGGAGTAGCTGAGTTTTCAAATAAAACCAAGCTATCAGCAACTTCAATACTAGACGTTGATAACTTAATCAGCGTAGCAAAAGAAAATAGCCGCGCATAACCCTACATAAGGAACGTGTTTTACATCACGTTCCTTTCAACACACCTCAAGCTAACCAATAATCATGATTAACAAAACTGTCTGGATTCACAAAGTTGGAGATCTATTAGTTGATAGCTTTCACTACCTTGCGCTATTTGGCATTGGGGCAACCATTGTTTGGTCAGCAGTCCATGACTACATAGAGATGATGAGAACGGGGCATGCCGACCTTGAAGACATATTATTACTCTTTATTTATCTTGAATTAGGCGCCATGGTTGGCACCTACTTTAAAACAAGACGACTCCCCGTACAGTTTCTTATTTATATCGCCATTACTGCTTTATCACGTCATTTAGTTATTGACGTGCAAAAAGTAGCCGATAGTTTCCACCTTTACTTATTACTCGGTATAACTTTTGCGATCGCACTATTGAGTGTTGCCGTTTTTATCTTATCTTACACAGGTAAGAATTACGGATGCCCAGAAGATAGTCAGTTTAATCGCAAAGATTAATACTGTTAATGCCATCCACCATACTGTGTTGTAGGATCACCCCGCCACCCAGTCGATGTCTTATTGGCATCAGGTACATGAACTGTTTCTTCAGCCGCTCTTACTAAATTTGCTCGCGTATATCCACCCATTGTTTTAGCTGCTTTTGCAATCGCAGTAGTGGCGGGATTGATCTGATATTGACTAATTTTTTCATCGACCACAGCCACCATCCATTGTTCAGAATCTACATCCGTTGATGCTATCAATAGAATAGGTAATTCAGTATTTGCGGGTATATCTATTTTGAAGCGACCATTTTCCAGATCAGTTTTCACAATCAATTGACCATTATCATCAGTGGCCTTAACGTGACCAGTTTTAATAGATCCTTTATTATTGCTCACCACACCTTCTAAAGTAATAGCTTGTTCGTACTTCTTTAAAACGCTAGGAAATGCTTTAACTGTATTTTTATTATCATTACACGCCATCAAAGACATCGCTCCTAGTGTTACTAATATCACTGAAGTTAACAATCTATATTTCAAAGTTATTTCCTCACTTATAATGTTTGAAAAATTATACCCTTATTTGTAAACATGTTAATAAAACCAATGCTTATGAAGTGCAACTTATTAACCATAACTTTCAACGTCTCTGTGAACGCTATTTTTTATATTCTATGCGCACACAAACTCCACCTGGATTAGTTTGATAAAAGTCTGCACTGATCCATAAATCGCCGACAGCGGCTAATTCATCATTCAGATAAACCAAAGGGATTGACTGCCTTTCCCAAGGAGGAATACCGGCTTCTTGAAACAAGTCTTTTAAAGCGTGATGACCTTCTCGATTCGGCAGACGTATCTTTTCGCCACCTTTACGTGCCTTGATCGTCACGACAGACTGCTGCCATTTATCTAACAATATGCCTGCTTCTGCCTGAAGAACCTCTAAGCTTCGATACTTACCTACTTTGACTGAGTTCTCAGTCACTTTCCAAACCGTCTCAACAACCCCCTCAATCCTTTTATCTTCAAGACAGTAAAGCTTATCTCTATATCTTCTGACGACACAGCCTTGCCCCGATAACACGGGATCACTGTCTTGTCTGGCCATCATGACTTCCGTTCGCAATCGTTTTACAAAAGCTTCTGAGGGCATTTTATAACCCAAAGATTCAAACCATTCTCGAATAACCAAAACCTGTTTAGAAACATCTAACATTTCTAATTGATTAATCAACAGGGTGTTATCTGTGGCATTAAGCACGCTATCAAACAACTCATGTGCTTGTTCAGAGAGCAACTCTTGCGCCTGTGCGCAATGTTTTGCTGAACGCGAAACCGTTTTATCACAAGCCGGCCAACGATCTTTTAATAAGGGCAACACATCGTTACGGAGAAAATTACGATCATAATCATTGCTGAAATTACTGGGATCAGTCACCCAAGTTAAACTGTTCTCTAAAGCATAAGCATCAATATTTTGCTTAGACACATTTAAAAAAGGTCGCAATAATTGTCCTTTACCAAATGCCATAGCTTCTGGCATACCTGACAGGCCCTTTAATCCTCCGCCGCGAAACAACTGCAATAATACCGTCTCTAATTGATCTTCTCTGTGCTGAGCGACCAACATAACATCATTTTCTTCAATCAATGTTTTTAAAGCGGCATATCTAGCATTACGCGCGGCCTCTTCAGGACTTTCTCCAGACTCAGGTGACGCATTAACGCGTAATACCTTAAAGCCTACCTGCAATTCAGCAGCAATCTTTTCACAATGCACCGCCCACAAATCTGCCTCAGCCTGCAAGCCATGATGTACATAGACCGCACAGATTTTGTCTTTAAATTCTGGCATAGCTGCACACACATGCAACAACACATGTGAATCCACTCCGCCGCTATAACCAATGATGATACGAGCAGTCTGTCGGCATTTCTGAAATACGGAAGCAAGAGAATCTGCTGAAAGCAATTCTGACATAGCGATTTTACTTACAATGGTTTGATTGATGACTATTAAGATTATTACCGAGCCCAAATAGGCTCGGCAATGAAAATGACAACCTGATTATATTATCTAAAACTCAAGCCAAAACTTAATTTATTTTTTAAGTTTACTTTCTATGAGCGCCCAAACACGTGCCAACCATTGTGCTTTTATAAACTGCATAGCAGGCTTAACTTCAAGAATCAGAACTTTAATTAAAGCTAACAAACGATCAGGAATAGATGCCTCACCATTATCTCGCCATTCTAAATAGCGAGAGCCCAAACCATTAACAAAGACAGGTTTATATAGCCACATTTCCAGTATAGAAGTGACCCACATAAATATAAAGGAAATAGCCATCCCCATACCGGCAAAAATAACCAGCCAGGCAAAAATGGGATCAATCTTGGTTAACCACCAGGACATAATATCGGCAATTAAGAATGCATAAGGCATACCAATGGCAATACACTTGTACTGCGTCGTCGTCGTTTCTGAGAAGCTAAAAATTAAACCCACAAACATAAAGATAAAGCTAATCCCAAACAAGTGGATATGAGAAACTCGAGTTAAAGATTCAAATGTCGCCCCAGTATCCTGTTTAGTATAAGGCGCTAGTCCTTCAAAAGACGTAAAATCAGGAAGCCCGGAAGCTTCTTTCTTATGACACATAACACAGCGCGTTTCGATAATCTTATCAATGCCATCGGCTTTATAATCAACAAGATCAGCACCATCTCTGACCCACTCCATAATCTTAAAACGTTCTTGATCGGGCGCATTAACTTTCATTGCCCCATTCAACTGTTTTTCTAGCACTGTACCAGATCTATTACCATAATAACTGTACACAATATCATCCACTGATAAGCCAAACTTACCATCTGCCATACCATGGGTAAATAGAATTTGTATTAAAGCAAACAGATAACCAACTCCGACAGTACAGAGGTAACCGGTAAACAATACTTTAATAGGGGTATCGTGATCTTTTAAAGGCGTATATTTTTGAGTCATAATTCGTCAACTAGTCAAAGTGTACTGGATTGTCCATGAATCCATATATTTAAAACGTAACCAACAAAAACCTTCACCCTGAATTCTGTTTGTTAGTACCCGATAATACAAAAAACCAACGACAGACAACTTTAAATGAGCTTAAAACAAACAAACCCATTGATCTACAATTACTTTAATGCAATTTTCACACCAGATAGCAGAAGTATTGATATAGTTGATTTTCATACTAGGGCAATCAACTATCACAACAGATTCAATGCCTTTATTGATGACGCTATCTTTATGAAATAAAAGAAATTATTATAAAGCACTAATATTTCAGCTTGTTGACACTGACGCAATCATGTCTCTTTAAGATATTAAGAGACATGAGAACTATCCTCTGCATAAGTTGGTGCACTAAACGCTTTAATGCACTACACAAGGACTTTGTATTCACACTAACCGCCCAATTTAGCCACACTACCCAAGGACGGTTTATGTGAAGATAGGAAAGGAATAACCCTTAAATTGATATTTTAGAAATACCGACGGCTTGACGTAATTCTTTAATAAATGGCGCGCTTACAGCACGGGCTTTTTCTGCACCTTCTTGTAATTGTTGCTCAATATGCTCTGGCGCTTCTAGCAAGGCTTCATAGCGCTCTCTCGCTGGAGTAATGTGATCATTGATATGCTCAAACAATTCGCGCTTCATTTCTCCCCAACCTATGCCCTCTGCATAACGCTGACGCATTTCTTGCAATTGCTCTTTATTCGCAAACGAACGATAAATACTGAACAAGGTGCAATCATCTGGATCTTTAGGCTCACCCGGTTCTAACGAATTAGTCTTAATCTTATTGATCAATTTCTTCAGTTTCTTTTCAGGCTCAAACAACGGAATCGTATTGTTATAACTCTTACTCATCTTGCGTCCATCAAGCCCTAACAAGGTTGCACTCTCTGCGTCCACTACCGCTTCTGGTAAAGCAAAATGATCTCCGTAAATATGATTAAAACGTGCTGCGATATCTCTAGCCATTTCAATATGCTGAATTTGATCTTTACCCACCGGCACTTTATTAGCATTAAACATTAAGATATCAGCCGCCATTAAGATAGGGTAACTAAACAACCCCATGTTAATGCCTTTATCAGGATCATTCTCACCGCTCTGCTCATTATCTGCTACGGCAGCTTTGTAGGCATGCGCTCTATTCATTAAACCTTTTGATGCAACACACGTTAACATCCACGCTAGCTCTGTGATTTCTGGCACGTCGGATTGTCGATAAAACACCGCATTAGAGGTATCTAGGCCTAATGCCAACCAAGTCGCCGCAATCTCTAAACTAGATTGTCTTACACGCTCAGGTTCTTGGCATTTAATTAAAGCATGATAGTCAGCAAGAAAATAAAAAGGGGCTACATTTTCATCTTTACTTGCCGCGATAGCGGGTCTAATGGCACCCACATAATTACCTAAATGTGGCGTACCCGTGGTCGTAATACCTGTTAAAACAATCGCTTTGGTCATATCTACCCATTTCTTATAATTATTGTTAATGAAATATTACCTAAATTCTGTCTATTAGCCAATAACTTAGCATAATTTGTAAGCCATTCTTATACGGCTTAAACCAACTCACCCTGCATATAATCTTCGCCAACTGCGACTAAACGCGTCATCAATGTCTTATTCTCAACGGATTCATCTGCGTTGATCACACAAGCAACTTTTAAATAATTTGGCGTGTAACCAAACACCCGCTGCTTACCGTTTTCTAAAGACTCACTATAACCTTCCCACAAAATGGGGAACACAGCTCCTATATTTTCTTGGCAAAAGCCCTGCTTCATCGCGTGCGCTAGAGCATGTAATTGTTGACTGCGCTGTTTCTTAAGCTCATTAGGGACTTGATCTGGCAAAGTCGCAGCTTTAGTACCTTCTCGACTAGAATAAGTAAAAATATGAATGTGGCCAAAGCCCGTTTGCTTAATAAAAGCATAGCTATCCTGCCATTCTTCTTCCGTTTCTCCAGGGAAACCCACAATAATATCTGTCGTGATATTAAAGTGCGGAATTTTTTGACGCAATTGATTAACGATACTAGCAAACTCAGTTGTTTTACAACGTCTCGCCATACGGCGTAACACTAGATCTGAACCACTCTGTAAAGGTAAATGTAAATGCGGCATCAAGCGCGGATTATCAAATAAAGTAAAGAAGTTATCTGGCAATTCCCAAGGCTCTAAGGAGCCTAATCTTAACCGTGGAATAGTCGTTTCCGCCAAAATTGCAGTAATTAAATCAGAAAGATTATTACCTAAATCACTGCCATACCCGCCCAAATGCACACCGGTTAAAATGACCTCGGTAATACCTTGCTGATGCAATGCGTTAATTTCATCAATCACTGCTTGCACTGGACGACTCGATTCCTCACCACGTGCGACCGTTACAATACAAAAAGTACAACGATAACGACAGCCATCTTGCACCTTAACAAAGGCACGTTGCCTGCCTCGGGTAAATAACGAAATCTCGCCTGGCTCAGTCGACATAGCCGGCATCACTTCCATCGTCAGCTCAGTTAAGGTTTTTTCTACCAACTGATCCTTATCTTTATTACTGACCACCAAATCCACGCCCATTAAAGACTGCGCTTCTTCTTGATTTAAAGTCGCATAACAACCGCTTAATACTAACTTAGCTTGCGGATTATCCCGGTGAATACGGCGCACTAACTGACGAGACTTTCTAGCAGCATCTTGCGTAACGGCACACGAATTAATCACAATCAAATTAGCCGCCTCTGCTTGGCGCGTAATTTGATGACCAAACTTTTGAAACGCCTGCGCCCAAGTCTCCAATTCTGCTTCATTAAGCCGACAGCCTAATGTTTTAAGGTGAACTTTCATCAATTATCCAAAAAACCAATATCCCACTACAATCGCAGCAATAATACCCGAAAAATCGGCTATTATCCCACAAGCAACAGCATGACGAATACGTTTGATCCCCACTGCTCCAAAGTAAATCGCCAGCACATAAAAAGTCGTCTCCGTACTGCCTTGCACTATAGACGCTAAGCGCCCTGCAAAAGAATCTGCGCCATACGTTTTCATGGTATCAATCATCATCGCTCTAGCGCCACTTCCACTAAACGGCTTCATTAACGCTGTCGGTAAGGCATCAATAAAACGAGCATCCATACCCACACTGTGCACGGCCACTCTGGCTAAATCCGCTAATAAATCTAGAGCACCGCTGGCTCTAAACACCCCTATTGCCACTAACATAGCCACCAAATAAGGGACAATTAATATAGCCGTTTGGAAGCCTTCTTTAGCACCTTCAATAAACGCCTCATAAGCATTAACTCGCTTATAAACAGCGCCAATAATGAAACTAATCACTAAACTGAATAAAATCAAATTACTAATAATTGCTGACTGCACCAACATTTGCGCTTGCGATAAACTTGAGAAATAAGCCAATAATCCAGCAATCATTAAGGTAAAACCACCGAGATAAGCCATCACTACTTTGTCGAGTAGATTAATCTTCTGCACAAAAGCTACTGCCAATAAGCCCATCATTGCCGACACATAAGTGGCAATCAAAATAGGAATAAACACATCCGTTGGATTTAAAGCACCCATCTGCGCGCGATAAGTAAAAATGGTGATAGGGAATAAAGTGACCCCTGATGTATTAATCACCAAAAATAAAATTTGAGCATTAGTAGCCGTATCGGGTTTAGTATTTAGGGTTTGTAATGCTTGCATAGCCTTAATACCCAAGGGAGTTGCCGCATTATCTAACCCTAAAGCATTGGCAGAAATATTCATGACTATAGCGCCCAATGCGGGATGATCTTTAGGCACTTCAGGCATTAAACGACTGAATAACGGTGTAAGACTGCGCGTGATTAAATCAATAAAGCCACTCTTTTCTCCAATCTTCATAATGCCTAACCACAAGGCCAACACGCCAGTTAACCCCAGAG
Source organism: Methylococcaceae bacterium (assembly GCA_947454605.1). Classification (GTDB taxonomy): domain Bacteria; phylum Pseudomonadota; class Gammaproteobacteria; order Methylococcales; family Methylomonadaceae; genus Methylobacter_C. The sequence continues at coordinate 8,709 of CANGLL010000013.1, forward strand.
AAATCTCAAAAGCAGATTTAGACAAACTGAACATAGCCTGCATTAACTGCGCAAAAACCTGCTGATCACTTAAGATTACCAGCTTAAAAAGGGCTGTTAAAAAAGCGATTAGAAAGAAGGAAATCCAAATGATATTTAGCACGATAGAAGAGTAGGATTATCTTGGTGAATGAACTCAATTATTTAGATCGAATTATAATAGTTATTCTATGCAAAATGGATTTAATCCTGAATCACTCACTTTAAAGACGACTAATAAGCGTTAATGAATCTCAACTAAGCCTTGTCTTTTATGCTTAAAATATTAAACATTATTATCTAAACTTTAACTAAACAGCCTCAGGAATACACAGTTAACTTATGTGGATACAAAAAGAATTTAATTTAACTGCCAAACACAGAGGCTTTCATCTCATTACGGATGAGATCATTAAAGCACTGCCAGAATTAAAGCAAATTGATTGCGGCTTGCTGCATCTTTTTATTCAGCATACCTCTGCGTCATTAACGATTAATGAGAATGCCGACCCCACTGTTCGTCAAGATTTAGAGAGTCACTTTAATATTTTTGTGCCAGAAAAAGCACCTTACTATCGACATGATTATGAGGGTGATGATGACATGCCCGCCCATATCAAAAGTTGCCTATTAGGTTGCAGTGTCAGCATTCCTATTACCAAAGGCGCACTTAACTTAGGCATATGGCAAGGTATTTACTTATGTGAACATCGTAACAGAGGGGGGAGTAGACATTTCGTAGCGACTCTTCAAGGGCAGTCATTTTAATACAAACATATCGGACACCCTTATCAAAAGAAAATGATAAACTTTGGACTCTAGATTATAAATAATAAACCTTATAATCGACTACTTACAAAACCTTTAACCATTTAACCTCACCCTATTCTATGCATAAGCTAACCATCAAACATCTATTCTTTCTAATAACCTTATTAATGATTGGGTGCTCAAAACCTGAAGAAACGAATGTTATTAATGTAGCTGTGTCCCCCTCTTCCCCACCGATGCTCTTTGAAGAAAACGGTAAAATTGTGGGCGTAGATTTAGAGATATTTGATGGCTTTTGTAAAGAACGCAACTGCACACTTAAGATCACACCTTATGATTGGCAAGGCATGCTAGGTGCTGTTTCAAGTGGTCAGGCAGATGTTGCTTTCTCGGGCATTTCAATTACTGACAAACGTAAAGAAGCCATGGATTTTTCAGAGCCCTATTATGATAACGCCTGGCATTTAGTCAGTCTGAATAGCAGAAATATAAAAATCACTGACCTTGCTGAGCTTAAGAATTATTCAATTGGTTACCCTCGCGGCATGGCTTATAACGATTTAATTAAAAATGAATTAGAACCTAAAGGCTACTACTCTCTTAGTCAAGTTAAATTGTATCCCTCCTACAATGAAGCGATTACGGATCTACAAAATGGCAACCTTGATTTAGCCTTTGTCGAAGAACCGGTCCTCGCTAATTATCAGCACAAATTAAATCTACCTTTACAAAGTAGCTATATATTCAAAGGTTTCGACAAATTAGGCTTTGCCTTTGTTAAAGGTTCTAAATTACGCGATGAATTTAATCAATATCTAACTCAAATTGGCCCAGAAAAAATCCAAGCTATTCTTGATAAAGGAATGCAGTAAAAAGAGCGCGTATTTTTCTATGAGTTTTACAGACATTGTCTTACAACTATTTCAGGGCGTAAGCTACACAGTAATAGTCACTATTACATGTAGCTTTACTGGACTCTTAGCCGGATTGACTATTGTTGGCTTACGTCGACTCAGTCTACCCAAGCTTAGATTTCTACTGGACACCTATACTTATGTATTTCGCGCGGTTCCTGTTTTAGTCTTATTATTTATGGTGTACTTTGGCTTACCCATGCTGGGTTTAAAAGTATCGCCTCTATTGGCTATCAACATGAGCTTAGGATTAATTGCTAGCGCTTATATTGCCGAGGTCTTTCGTGGCGCACTCGATTTAGTGGATGCTTCTGAAATTATCGCAGCTCAATCCATGGGCATGACTCGTCTACAAATTCTAATATACATTGAGTTTCCACAAATGTTACGCTTCGCATTTCCCGGTTTAATTAATGAGTTTACAACAGTTTTAAAATACTCTCCTTTTGCCTATACGGTTGGCATACCTGAAATCACTAAACAAGCCATGACCCTAACGGCCACTAGTATGAGAGGTGTTGAAATTTATTTTGTCGTTGGCATTCTGTATTTTGTAATTTACCGAACACTATTACTTAGTTTACATCTGCTTGAACGATATTTTCGTGTGCCAGGTATAGTTCCTAAATAAAAGTATACTCATTAAATCAAAGGATAGATCATGGCACTGATTGAAATTAATAACCTTGTCAAAGTGTTTGACACACAAAAAGTACTTGCCGGTGTTAACCTCAAGGTCGTAAAAGGTGAAATAAAGGTAGTCATGGGGCCATCGGGTTGTGGCAAATCGACTTTACTGCGTTGTATCAATAGACTAAATGAACCCACTTCAGGCTCCATTTTTTTTAAGGGCGAAAATATTACCCAACCCAATATTGATTTACGGGCATTGCGTCAAAGTATTGGCTTTGTATTTCAACAATTTGCACTCTATCGCCACCTTACTGTGCTAGAGAATGTCACACTTGCCTTAACAAAAATACATGGCATTAACAATTCAGAAGCTAAAGAAAAAGCTATGTATGAATTATCTCGCTTTGAGATGGCCACTCATCATGACAAATATCCCGCACAAATTTCAGGAGGACAAAAACAACGAGTTGCTATCGCACGCGCCTTAGCGATGGATCCCGATGTTATTCTTTTTGATGAACCTACTTCAGCACTCGATCCAATCATGTGTCGAGAAGTGGCTATGCTTATTAATAAACTACTTGAAGATAACGTCACCATTTTGTGTGTGACTCATGATTTAGTTCTGGCGCGACAGTTATCCGATAAAGTCGCTTTTCTTGATAATGGCATAATAAAAGCTGAGGATACCTTTAATAATCTTTGTAATCACCACCCTGATCAACAAGTCCGCTCATTCTTCAAACATGGAAACCAAAATCCATGAGCGATTGGACTCCGTTTTTAAATGATTTATTAGAGCAATCACCCTTAATAATTGCAGGTCTCTGGAAAACATTACAACTAGCCAGCATTATTAGCTTGACCGGTTTTCTGATGGGGCTTGTCGTTTTTTATATGACACTCAGTCAAAACAAAATTATTCGGCAATTTATCAAAGGCTATATCTCTTTTTTTATCGGTATGCCACTTATTATCTTGCTATTCTTAATGTATTACGGATTGCCTCAGTGGGATATTAAATTATCACCGCTTACAGTAGCCATAATAGGATTTACGCTCAATGTGGGCGCCTATAATGCGGCCTATCTTACCTCGGCATTTAATGGCCTTAATCATGATGAATTAGATGCTGCAGAAGCGCAAGGATTTAATTATTGGCAGATATTTAGTTTGATCACCCTGCCTCAAGTTATCCGCTTATCGATACCGGCGTTAACCAATCAAATTATTAATAATCTGAAAGACAGCTCTATCGCTTTTCTAATCCAATACACTGAGTTTTTTGCCCGAATCCAAGAATTAGCCTCCACGAACTTTCAATTCTTTAAAGCTTATTTTGTGGCGGCGCTAGTTTATCTTTTTTTAGTATCTGTCATAATATTCATTGCCAGAAAAATTGAAAAAAAAATACTGATACCAGGCATACTTCGATAATAAACATCAACACTCCATATAAGTTGATATGCAATTCCCAAACGAAACTAATCTATTTCAAATAGAACATGCCTTACTACTTAATAACAGTTATAAATATCTGTTATTAAGAAACTTGATTGAAAAAAGTATTTCCGATCAAAAGTTAGCTCAACAATTATTCCATGCGCCATTTGCATTACTTAGTCACAATACCGGCAGTGACCCCATTTTCAACTATGCCAATCTAAAAGCACTAGAATTGTTTGAATTAAGCTGGGAAAGTTTTACCAAACTCCCTTCTAGATTATCAGCCGAACCCATTAATCAATCAGAACGAGATCGCTTATTAGCAGAAGTCACTCTAAATGGTTATATAAAGAATTATTCGGGGGTTCGAATATCTAGCACAGGCAATCGTTTTATGATTAAAAATGCTGTCGTCTGGAATTTATTAGATACAAACAAAAACTATAAAGGCCAAGCCGCTTATTTTGATGAATGGACGTTTATTTAACCAGTCAACGATACCCGAACTAACCAAACTCATAAGAAGTAACGCTATATATATTTTTTATCGGCACTGGATTTACATTACCCCTATACATACGAGCGCACCCAAAAGACTCAACTAGACCAAAATTAGTAGCTAATTTAAGGGCACTTTGATTAGGCTCTGGTATATCTATCTGAACCTTTTCACCTTTGATCTCAGCTAACAAACTCGATAATATACTTTCTGCTATATCAGTAGAATCAGCAAATAAGGGGCCTATTTTATAGCCTTGATGGCAAGGTCTAGCCACCCCATAACCGACTAAATGATCGTGCTTAAAAATCGCATAGCCCATGACTCCAGGCTGACTTATCCATGCCTTAATAAAGGCAGAGCGTGGCACAGGAAAATGCTTTTTGTCATAAGCATCTAGTGTTTCAAATGGAATATTGTTTAATACTCTAACTTCTGAAGATTTATATCCTTTCGCAATCCCTTCATACCTTAGGTCACGATGAGCTAAAGAAAAACCACCTCGCGCATAAAACGGAGCCATATTAAACACGCCATCCATTCCAATTGCTGCTGTAGATTGTAAACGACCTATTAATCTATCACGCCTATAGCACCATAACTTAGCACCCAATCCTTGCCCTCTATAATCAACTCGCATTATAAAGAGCCCCATAAAGCCATATAAGCCATCATAAGAAATGATTGAACCACCACCCACAAGCTCATTATTTTTACGCAACGCAATAAATGCCTCACGATCAAACTGTCTGGCGACAATTTGATCAGATAAACCAGGATTCCATCCCTCTTTCTTCGCCCAATCATTTAATTCATCGGCCTCATGATCTTGCATGACGCCAAAAGAAAACAAATCCGGTAACATATTTAAGCCCTCTTAGTAAAATTATAAGCCATTTAAAACGCAATTTATTTTACCTGTATAAAGTCTTTATTAAACGATTCAACAATAACTAATTGGTCGATCTCTATTTAAATTTAACTTTACTTTAGCTAATTGAAGGTGTTTCTGGGATAATCGGAAGCAGAAATTGAATAAAATTATCAAAACATGAAATCAACATATTGCGATAAAAACCGCTATCTTACTCAATTCAACCAGAGGGGCATCATGCAAAAATCAAAACCGATTATTACGCTATTATTTCTATTTATTACATCAGCTGTGATGGCAGAAGATATGTCATTTTTACTGACGACTACACCTAGCCAAAGAGCTGAGTCACAAACCCGTTTTATGAAAAACAAACTGGGGCTTTCAGATGAAATTACATCAAAAATTCAAGCCATCAACATAGAATATGCCGAAAAAATTGATCCCATATTAAAAGGATCTAGTCTTGGAATCATAAAAAAACATGATGTTGAAAAAATTCAAGAACAAAAAGATAACGCATTACAAAGCATCCTAACTCCACAACAGTTCGATGTTTACAACAAATCTAAAGATGAATTAACAGAAACATTAAGAAAAGATTTATCACATTAAAATTAACAACAAAAACTTATATTCTTTATCAACATTTTTAGCTCAGCTACCTAGGATAAAACAATGCAACTACAAAAAACACTTACTACCTTTGCAACTTTGACGTTCGTATGTTTCGGCATCAGTTGTGCAAAAACAAACATAGTTAATGTTAAAGAAGAAAGTCCCGTTCAAATTAGCCGTCCGTCTCGAATTTTGATTCAAGATTTCACTCTTGATTCTGACGGTATTCAAACCAGCTCCAGTCCATTTGCTAAAATTAAATCTGTGATAACAAACGATTCCGCAAATGACATGAAGGCAAAATTGGGAAATGAAGTGATTGATGCGCTTGCTAAGGAATTAAACGAGAAAGTCAAAGCACTAGGTATCACTACTGCTCATGCTGATAAATCTCAAGTACTTTCTGGAAATGAAATAATGATACTCGGGCAATTTACAAAAATTGACGAAGGTAATTCTATAAGACGTAATTTAATTGGCCTAGGCGCGGGGCAATCATCAATCGATGCTAAAGTACAAGTTTTGGCACCATCAGCTTTTGGAAATCAAGAGCTTTTAAACTTTAATGTACACGCAGACAGTGGCAGCATGCCAGGTGCCGTTGTTTTAGGTCCAGTTGGTGCTGCAGCTGGGGCAGGAACTGCTGCCATGACAGCTACAAATGTTGCAAAAGGAGCTGCATCAGCTTATAAATCTGATTCCGCTAATCAAGCATCAGGCTTAGCGGATAAAATAACAGAAAAACTATCAAGTTATTTTAAAGAACAAAATTGGATAGTCACTGAGACAGCTAAATAATAGAGAAATCTCCTATTAAAAACCTACCCCTTTAAAAAATATTATTCTTAAATCTGAGCCCCCCCATATTTACCCTTCCCAATAAGGTAAATATGGGGGGGGGGTAATTATGAATAAATGTATCAGCTAGAAACGTACTCTTTACTTTACTTCAATTCACTCCACCCCCCATCGACTTATAACAAGCAATCAAATAAGTTGCCGCGGCGGCCTCAGATATGGCCATCTCAATTTGGACGGCATATAAATCACGTTGTGAATCTAACACTTCTAGAAAAGTACTTACACCTTCTAGATAACGTAACTCTGATAATCTAACGGATTCTTGTAATTCCGTAATAGATCTAGCTAGCGCTTGACGTCGAATCTCCTCTTTTAAATAGCGTGTTAGTGTCGTTTCGGTTTCTTGTAAGGCTTCTAATATGGCTTTTTCATACCCCAGATACGCTTCTCTTTGTTTAGCATCTGCTAACTCAATACCCGCTTGTATACGACCAAAATCTAATAAAGGTTGAACAAAATTAGCTGCCGTACCATAAGAAAATGCTGAAGATTTAAATAGAGTTTCTATATCTGTATTTCGCAAACCAAAGAAAGCAGATATAGATATCTTAGGAAATTGTTCTGTAATGGCTGCACCCTGCATGGCGGTAGAAGCAGCAAGTTGACGCTCTGCGGCTTTTATATCCGGACGATTTTGAATAGTAGCAATCGGTGTCGCTAGAAATACCTGACTTGGGATAACAGGCATTTTGTCATTCTTATTAAGCTCCATTTCTAAATTACCCGGTTGCTGACCCACCAAAACGTCTAGCTGACGTAATGTTGCAATTAAATTAGCCTCTAACGCCGGAATTTGTGCAAAGGTTGTTTCAACTTGCGCTTTTGCACGCACCACATCATGTCGAGGACTCACACCTTCACTAAAAAGTTGACCCGTAAGCCTTAAAGTATGTTGCTGTGAATTTAGATTGGAATGAGTGATACGTAACTGATTCTGTAAACTACGATAATTAATGTAAGTACGCGCCAGCTCAGACGTTAAAGTAACTAATGCTTGACGATGCAACTCGTTGGTCGCTTCTTGCTCTGCCACCGCAGATTCTAATCGACGCTGTTGCCGACCGTATAAATCAACTTCCCATAGGGCATCAAACCCCATCTCGAACATATTGTATTTAATGCCCTGAGCCAGGCCTGGAAAAGGATTATTTTGGCGCTGCACACCGCCCGTTGCATTAACCGTTGGGAATAACTCAGCACGCACACCCCGACGCTCTGAACGCGCTTGATCAACACGCGCTAACGCAATCTTTATATCTAAATTACTTTTTAAAGCTTTATTGATAAGTGTATTTAGCTCGGCATCACCAAAACTCTGCCAGTACTTTTTTAAATCAATTGTTTTAGATGTTTGCAGATTCTCGGCTGATGCAGCTTGCCATTGCTTTGGGACTATGGGTTCTACTTTTTGATAATCAGGTCCTAGGGTACAACTCACTATGCTTATTAAAACTAGACAACCACCAACTCTACGCTTCACTACTATGTCCTTTTGATATTTAAGAAGCCATTTGCTAAACATTGGCTTACTGTTTAGACTAAACCACCCCGTTTAGTTAAGCAACAAAATTTATGCCCCTTATAACCTCAAAAAAATCGCAGATTACCGTTTTAATTATAATCACCGTTTTAAGCACTGGCATCTGGTATTGGTTGAAAGAAGTGCATCCCTATGAGTCCACAGACAATGCTTATCTAAAAGCCCATACTATAGTGATTAGCCCTAAAGAAAGTGGCTACGTTAAGGAAGTCTTATTTCACGAAAATCAAAAAGTAAAACAAGGCGACTTACTCGTAGTTATAGATGATCACGATTTTCAAGCCAAAGTTAACCTAGCAGAGGCACAAATCTTATTAGAGAGAGCACACATTAAAACGCTAGAAATGGATAAGCGAACTCAAACCGCTAAAATTCAGCAACAATCTGCCAGTGTTGAAGCATCAAAAGCAGAACTTGATAGAACCAGTAAAGACCTTAAACGCTTTAGTAATCTGGCTAAAGAAGGCGCTATATCAGCTCAAACCAGAGACAGCGCTGAGTCCCTAAATAAACAAGCGACGGCTCAATTGAGTAAAGTGAGTTCTGCTCGCTTAGAACAAGAAAGCCAGCAGGTAACGATTGAAGCCCAGATAGATGAAGCCCGTGCGCGTATTAAGATTGCGAATACCAACTTAGAGTTGGCACGCATTGATCTCGCTAACACACGCATTACAGCACCCAGCGACGGCACTTTAGGTAACCGTAGCGTAGAGATAGGACAATTACTTAAACCCGGCAGCCCCTTAGCTTATTTAATCCCTAACGAAGGCTTATTTGTTTCCGGTAATTTTAAAGAAACTCAAATCACAGAAATGCAAGTCGGTCGGCCGGTTGAAATTACAATCGACGCCTACCCTGATCAAGAATTCAAAGGCATTATTGAAAGCTTTTCACCCGCATCAGGTTCAGAATTTAGCTTATTACCCACCGAAAATGCGACAGGAAACTTTACTAAAATCGTACGTCGCGTCCCTGTAAAGATTACGTTCTTACCTGATAACGACATTAGTCACTTAAAACCCGGATTATCTACCACTATCAAAGTAAAAGTCCGTTAAGCACTATGTCCGAGGTAACTGAACCCCAAACCGTCAGCACCGAGCAATGGATCGGTTTTTTTTCTATGGTGCTGGGCATCTTTATGGCGATTTTGGATATCCAAATTGTCGCCAGTTCTTTAGAACAAATTCAAGCCGGTCTTTCTGCAACTCAAGATGAAATAACTTGGGTACAAACGGCCTACTTAGTTGCAGAAGTCGTTATCATCCCACTATCCGGCTGGTTAGCGAGACTTCTTTCTACCCGCACTCTTTTCGTCATTGCGTGCGGTGGCTTTACGCTGATGAGTTTTTGTTGCGTATTGGCATGGAACTTACCGTCAATGATCATCTTTAGAGCCTTACAAGGTCTATTTGGTGGCGCGATGATCCCAACGGTATTTGCTTGTATTTACACCCTATTTCCACACCATTTGCAACCCGCAATGGTGATTGTGGTCGGCATGGTAGTCATGATTGCGCCAACAGCCGGCCCTGTTTTAGGTGGCTATTTAACAGAGGTTATGTCTTGGAAAGCGTTATTTTTAATCAATCTTGTGCCAGGTATTTTAGTTTGCCTATCGACTTGGCGCTTTGTAAACGTAGATGAGCCCGAATGGGATTTACTTGATAAGATTGATTTCCTGGGTATTGCCTTAATTGTGATATTTCTCGGTAGCTTGCAATTTGTATTAGAAGAAGGCGCAAGAGATCAATGGTTTGAAAGTCGAGCAATTGTGTTCTTCAGCCTTGTTGCCGCCATCTCAGGTATCGCACTCTTTTATCGAGAATTAACCATAGAACACCCCATTGTTGATTTAAAAGCCTTTCGTGATCGTAACTTTGCCGTGGGTTGTACCTTAGGATTTATCTTAGGGATTGGTTTATTCACCCTCATGTTTTTAATCCCCGTATACCTCGCCAATGTTAAAGGCCTAAACAGTTTGCAGATTGGCCAATACATCATGGTTACCGGAATGTTCCAGTTATTCTCAGCATTTGTCGCCGGACCCATCGCAAAACGTATTGAACCCAGATTAATGTTAGCTTTTGGTTTATCTGGATTTGCCTTAGGCAGTTGGATGAATGGCTATTTAACCCCAGAATCGGGTTACTGGGAGTTTTTCTGGCCCCAAGCCGTCAGAGGCTTCTCATTGATGTACTGTTTTCTACCTATTAACTCCTTAGCACTCGGCACGTTACCGCCAGAAGAAGTTAAAAATGCCAGCGGCCTTTATAACTTAACGCGTAACCTAGGAGGGGCGCTAGGCCTAGCTGTCGCTAACACGATGATGATTTATTTAAATAAGCACCATTATGCGTTACTGAGTGAGCATATCACCCCAGGCTCTCCCCAAGCCGAAGCTTTCTTAGGAGGCTTAACAGAACGATTTGCCGCAATGGGCATCCCCAATCCTGAAACCGCCGCCTTAAAACAATTATCTGGCTTATTAATGCAACAAGCGGAAGTACTGACCCTAAACACCCTCTTCCAGACACTAGCGATCATATTTTTACTAGGCTTACTCTTAATGCCTTGGATTAAAAAGGTTGATCCTGATGCTGGTGAAGTAGCGGGGCATTAATACACCATGAGCCTACCCCCACTCAGTCTGTATATTCACATCCCTTGGTGCATAAAAAAATGCCCCTATTGTGATTTTAATTCTCATGCGGTTAAAAACGATACACCCGAAACAGCCTACATAGATGCGTTACTGAATGATCTAACAGAAGACATCCTGCGCTACTCGATTAGTCGCCCGATTAGCAGTATCTTTATAGGAGGTGGCACCCCGAGTTTATTTGTCCCCGAATCTTTTGAACGCTTATTAAGCGGAATTAAACAACGCATCCCATTAATACCCGATATTGAGATTACTTTAGAAGCCAATCCTGGTACTTTTGAAAGTCAAAAATTTGCGGAGTTTAGAGCCTTAGGGATCAACCGACTCTCCATAGGTATCCAGAGTTTTAACGATGGGTTGTTACAAAAATTAGGACGCGTACATTCCGCTAAAGAAGCCTTAGCGGCAGGTGATATTGCTCAACGAGCCGGCTTTACCAACTTTAACTTGGATCTCATGTTTGGCCTACCGGACTCTAATCCAGAGGACAGTATTAATGATGTTAAAACTGCAATCAGCTTAAAGCCAACGCACCTGTCTTTTTATCAGCTAACGCTAGAACCGAACACGTATTTTCATAAGTTCCCCCCCAAACTCCCTAATGATGAAATCATTTTTAGCACCCAAAAACAGGCACAGCACATCTTAGCTGAGCAGGGCTATCATCACTATGAGGTCTCTGCTTATAGCCAAACAAATCGTCAATGCCAACATAATTTAAACTACTGGCAGTTTGGCGACTATTTAGGCATTGGGGCAGGTGCACACGGGAAGATCACCCAAGCACTCCCACAAACCATTAACCGTACCTTTAAACCCAAAAGCCCAGAACAATACTTAGCCCATACCCATAAAAATGGTGGCGCAGAGCTCATTAAAATGGCTGAACTACCCCTAGAATTTGTAATGAATCACCTGCGCTTAAAACAAGGTTTTACTGTCGATACTTATCAAACAAGAACCGGCTTAACTATTGATACTTTAGAACCCGCACTATCAAACTGCCTTAAAGAAGGATTGCTTATCTATCGTAATAACCATTATTATTGCTCTGAACAAGGCTGGAACTTTATGGATAATATCTTAGAAAAATTTATCCCATAAACAACTAAGCACCCTACAAACTTTTACTTACACCCTTTATCATGCTTGATTATCAAAAAGAATTTATTGCTTATGCGCTAGAATGTGGCGTCTTAAAATTTGGTGAGTTTCATTTAAAGTCTGGTCGTACCAGCCCTTACTTTTTTAATACAGGGTTATTCAATACTGGCGCGCAATTAGGCAAGTTAGGTCACTTTTATGCACAAGCATTGATACAATCAAAGCTAAATGTCGATATTCTGTATGGCCCCGCTTACAAAGGCATTCCACTCGTCAGTGCCACTTCAATTGCTTATGCACAAATCACCGGTAACGATATTCCTTTTGCCTTTAACCGCAAAGAAGCCAAAGACCATGGCGAAGGTGGCAATTTAGTCGGCACACCCTTGCAAGGTAATGTCATTATTTTAGATGACGTGATTACCGCAGGTACTTCTGTTAGAGAATCTGTTGAGATTATCAATGCCGCCAATGCGACACCGGCAGGTGTTTTAATTGCTTTAGATCGACAAGAAAAAGGCTTGAATGATTGCTCAGCGATTCAAGAAGTTGAAGCGAATTTTAAAATGCCCGTGATTGCCATCATCACTTTAGAAAATATCATTGATTATTTAAAAGCTGAAGCGAATGCTGAACAACTGAAGGCCATTAAAGAATACCAAAGCCTTTATGGCATTTAATATTGCAATAAACTCTTAGCTAATTGAATGACTTCATTTTCATCAATCTCTTGAATTGAAAAGTCTTGTTTATTTAACTTAAACGGATTAACAACAGAGGGTGACTTAAGCACTTTATTGATATCCGTTTGATAAACCCGACTCACAGGCGTGGGGCCAAATAAAGTAATAGATGGAATATTCAACCCCCAAGCCATGTGAGTGGGCCCGGTATCATTACCTATCAACAAATCCACTTTAGCAATCAGGGCTTTTAGACTGTTTAAATCTAATCGAGGTAATACTTTAATCGTATCCGTTTGTTGCGCCATCCACTCGGCTTTGGCCTGCTCATCTGGACTACCCCAAATCACCAAACAGTTTTGTTGCAAGGCTTGCGCTACCTTTACAAATTTATCGGCAGGGTAATTACGACTCTCCCATGTTGAGCCTATCACCAACACAATATTGCGCTTGTCTGGTGACAAATAATCATAAATGCGTTGATCTTCTGCCTTAAAAAACAAAAAAGGCATTTTATGATGAATCTGTTCTTGAGAGATGGTTAACCCTAAGGGCTGCGATAATACCGTCGCATTTCTATCAATGGTATTCACATCAAATGCACATGCCACAGTCACTTGATAAAACCAAGCCGCGGCTTTTTCTCTAATAGATTTAGCATCAAAACCTGCTCGGCGCTTACCTAATAACTTCGCCACCAAAGCTGATTTAATTAAACCCTGCGCATCAATCACTATGTCATACTGTTGCTGGGCTTGCTGTCTTAACGTTTTGATTTGGGAAAAAACACACCATTTATGCTTCTTTAAAGCCTTTAAATTTACAGTATTAACATTATCTATATCAGGATTATGCCTTAACAGGTCAGCAAAGCGTTCTTCCACAACCCAATCAATCTGAGCAGTCGGTATAGCCGCTTTAATAAACTGCAAGGCCACCATGGCATGTACGATATCCCCTAAGGCCGATAACTTTACAATGGCAATTTTCATAATGTGTCGTTAATCAGCTTTAATACGCTGTCTGGGGTAATATCCCTTAAACATGCCAATGTAACCAAAGGACATTCTCTTTTAAAACAAGGCGAACAAGATAACTTTAAAGACACTATCCGCGCCTTAGCATTTAAGGGCGGGGTAAAGCTAGGATCTGATGAACCATACAGCGCTACTAAGTTTTTATCTAAAGCCGCTGCCACATGCATTAAACCCGAATCATTAGACACCACAGTGTGAGCTAAGGACATTAAATCCACCGCTTCGGCTAAGGCCGTTCTACCCGTAAAATTTAAACAGGCATCCGATGCTAAGGTATTAATCTGCGCGGCACTTGCTTTATCCTTTTCTGAACCAAACAACCAAACTTGCCAACCCTCTGCTAACTTTTGTTTAGCCACTTCTGCATAATGCTCGACCGGCCAACGCTTTGCTTCACCATATTCGGCACCCGGACACAGTGCCAAGATCTTTTGTGATAAGTTAATCGAAAACTTTTCAATCACCTTAGCTTGTTGGTCAGGACTAATAGACAAGCTAGGTGTTGGACATTCGGGAGGTAACGATGTTGTACGCGACAAACCTAAAGCCACAAAACGCTGTACCGTCATGGTTAAGACTGATTTATCTAAACGCCTCGCGTCATTTAATAAGCCCCATCGACATTCACCGACATAACCGGTGCGTAAAGGAATATTAGCAAAAAAGGGGATTAAGGCAGACTTCCAAGAGTTGGGTAATAAAATCGTTTGATCATAAGCCTCAGCTCGTAGCGATTTTCCCAACACAACTCTAGCAGAAAAGTTGAACTGACCATGCGCTAAAGGCATCGCAAGCGCATGAGTCACTTCTGGCATTCGCTCCATAAGCGCCAATGACCAAGCCGGTGCCAAAACATCAATTTGGCAATCAGGATTATTTTTTTTTAACGTGATGAATAAGCTCTGTGCCATCACCATGTCGCCAACCCAAGACGGACCGACGACGAGTATCTTAAATGGTTTTTTCAAGACTTATTGAACGTAAGTTAACCAATCTGCATGATCATCTCTACGACCGTGCACATAATCAAAGTATAAAGACTGTAATTTCTCAGTAATCACACCACGACTACCCGAACCAATTTTACGATTATCTAATTCTCTAATCGGGGTTACTTCAGCAGCAGACCCCGTAAAGAAGGCTTCATCCGCCACATAAATTTCATCACGGGTAATGCGTTTTTCAATCACTTCATAACCTTGCTCTCTAGCAATAGTAATAACGGTATCACGCGTGATGCCTTCTAACGCCGAAGTGGTTTCAGGTGTATAAATTTTGCCGTTACGAATCACAAATAAGTTTTCTGCACTGCCTTCTGCCGCAAAACCTTCATGATCTAACATTAAGGCTTCATCATAGCCATTAGCTAGAGCTTCTTGCAATGCCAAAATAGAATTGATGTAATTACCATTCGCTTTGGCTTTACACATGGTGCTGTTATGGTGATTACGCGTGTAAGAAGAAGTACGGATACGAATGCCTTTTTCAATACTTTCAGCACCCAAATAAGCGCCCCAAGGCCAAGCAGCAACGATCACATGGACTTTTAAATTATCAGCTCTTAAACCCATACCTTCTGAGCCGTAAAAACACATCGTACGAATATAAGCACTATCTAATTTATTATTTTTTAAAGCATCTAATTGCGCTTGATTGATTTCTTCTTTAGAAAAAGACATCGGCATATTCATGATATGCGCAGACCTAAATAAACGATCAGTATGTTCTTGGTTTCTAAAAATGGCCGTGCCTTTTTCAGCGTGATAAGCTCTAATCCCTTCAAACACACCCAGTCCATAATGCAACGTATGCGTCAACACATGGACTTTAGCCTCACGCCACTCTACCCAAGCGCCATCTAGCCAAATTACGCCATCTCTATCGTCCATTGTCATCTTTGGAATTCCCCAATCTGTTTAAAGTATCGGTCTATTAAATAATTGTCGGCATAGAGCCTAAATAGACACGGTTAAAATCGGCAAATTGTACTATAAAGTTAGCATTAGCAGTACTTGTAAAATATTAACCCCACCGTTTTACTTTAAAAAACATCTGAGAATTAACAATGAGCATAGCAAAATTAATCATAAGCAATAAAATCAGGTTTAGTTTGAAACTCTTTTAGCGCAAAACACCCAAAATTAAGTGATAAAATGATCAACTAATTTATAAACAAGGCTCACAGTTATATATATTACAGACTTACTTTACCTACAATATTTCAAGGATAACAATGTCAGCACATGCTAAAAATCCATCTCAATTAATCCCGCGGGCTATCGGTGCTATTGGCGTTGTGTTTGGTGATATTGGTACTAGCCCGCTATACGCACTTAAAGAAGTATTTCTAAGTGGACTCACTCTAGAAAAACTGCATGTCCTAGGAGCACTTTCGCTAGTTTTTTGGACACTGACACTCATCGTTACTATCAAATATTCGATCTTTATTATGCGTGCAGATAATAAAGGTGAAGGCGGCATCATGGCGCTTATAGCCTTAGCACTTCAAGGCTCTAAAGGTCATCAGAAAAAAATACATTATATTGTGACGGTTGGTTTAATTGGTGCTGTGCTATTTTATGGCGATAGCATTATTACCCCCGCCATTTCTGTGCTTAGCGCGGTAGAAGGCTTACAAATAATAGCACCGTCCTTAGAGCGCTATATATTACCCATTACAATCGCTATTTTAGGTTGGTTATTTATATTGCAAGCTAAAGGCTCTGGCGCAATGGGTAAATTATTTGCACCAATTATGGGGATATGGTTTGTTGCTTTAGCTGTATTAGGGATCGTTAACATTATTAAAGAACCTGACGTACTTGCAGCCATAAATCCTATGTATGGCATACAACTCCTTGCTAAATCAGGTTGGCACGGGTTTTTAATTATGGGCGCCGTTGTGTTAACCATTACCGGTGCAGAAGCCCTTTATGCTGACATGGGGCATTTTGGGCTTAAACCCATTCGGTACGCTTGGTTTGGTTTAGTCTTCCCTGCATTATTGCTCAACTATTTTGGTCAAGGTGCTCTTTTAATCACTAACCCAGAGGCCATTTCTAATCCCTTTTATTTACTAGCCCCCACATGGGCTTTATACCCCTTACTGATCATATCAACACTTGCCACAGTAATCGCCTCACAAGCCGTTATTTCGGGGGCATTTTCTATGACTAGACAAGCAATCCAACTTGGCTACTGCCCCAGAATGTCGGTATTGCACACCTCAGGTGAAGAAATAGGTCAAGTTTATGTGCCAGCCGTTAATTGGTTATTAATGTTCGCAGTGTTTATTTTGGTATTAACGTTTAAATCCTCGACCGCACTTGCTTCAGCTTATGGCTTAGCCGTAACCGGCACTATGATTTCCACCACCCTATTAGCATTTATTGTGATTCAAACGATTTGGAAATGGAAAAAGTATAATAGCTATATATTCTTAAGCCTTTTTCTGGCTGTCGACTTAATCTTCATTTTTTCCAATAGCTTAAAGATTCCAACAGGAGGTTGGTTACCTCTCGTGGTTGGTACTGTATTATTTCTTGTGATGACCACTTGGATTAAAGGCAGAGCCTTAGTATCTAAACACATGGACGAAAGAAAAGTTTTATTTGAAGACTTAGAAGATAAGGTAAATGTACAAACAGACCGAGTACCAGGTACCGCGATTTATTTAACCCGAAGTTTGCACGGTGTACCTCTAGTTTTATTACAAAATCTGTCTCATAACCATGTCATGCATCAACGCATGATCGTGCTCTCTATTGTGACCACTAACGAGCCATTTGTAGATGAGAGTCATCGTCTTAAAATTCGTACTTTTGGAGAAAACAAAGGCTTTTATCGCGTCAAACTTTATTATGGTTTTAAAGAAAGTGCAGACGTGCGCCGGGCTTTAGAATTATGTGCGCATAATGGTTTAGAAATAGATACAAAAGACACCTCGTTTTTCATCGGTAGCGAGAAAGTATCCTTCAGAAATAAAAATCCATTCCCAAAATGGCGTCGCGCTTTATTTAGCTACCTATTTCATAACTCATCCAGCGCCATCGAATTCTTTAAAATCCCCGCTGATCAAATCATGGAAATTGGCATCAGGGTAGAGTTATAAGGAGTAAACCACGGTCATAGGATGCGCCGACAACGGAGGCGCATCGATCCAGTTTTTAATAAACTCTGGTGTGCCATCCGTGAAGCCTGTGTACACGATGACGCAATAACTAATGATGTCTTTAACCGAGTTAAACAAATGAACCAAGTAAGGATTAAACTGTGCGAAGTAAACGTCTTATAAGTAGAGTTTTTAAGTCACGTCGAGCGTCTACAATAATATGGATATACAAAATATCTTGCCGTACTTCATAAATGATGCGATTCATTCCGGAGATAATTTGTCGATATTGACTAATATTAAGTCTTTCGAATTCTTCGGGAATAGCACCCGCATAAGGAAAATCACTCAGCACACGAATTGATTTTTTTAGGTTACCCAAAGTATCCTGCCAAGTTGAAATCGAGAATTGTTTAATGAGATATACTCTGAGTTCTTTAATATCTTGTTCAGCTGATGCCAGTATGACGATCTTAACGGTCATTCTAGATCGACCTTATCTAACTCCTCAAATACATCCTCAATATCACGAAATTTTCCTTGTTGTATTTCATGATTCCCTAGCGCAAGAATCTTGAGTAAAGCCAAAGTTTCCTCTTGCTCTTCATACGTTTTAACATCCAAAACAACAAGCTTTGCTTCACCATTTTGAGTTATGAGTAAAGGCTCTCTTGATTCGGAAATGTTTTTTACAATTTCAGCCGTATGGCTTTTAAGATAACTGATAGGTTTGATTTGGGATGAAAACTTCATCTTTAAGTTCCAATGTGAGCAACAAGACTTAGTTTAGTCTTAATATAGTCTTGTGTCGATTTTAATTCGAAAAATAAATCCGGAAAATAGTCTGAGTGTTCCAGAAAATTTTACGAAATCTCAATCGATTAAGTGTTCTAAACTAGAGCCATCTATCTCATAACAGCACTTTATAGGCAGCATGAGTAGAAAGGGGAATTGTTGGGATAACAAGTACTGATAATCCTTACTTGCATATTGACTGCCTCGATCAGAGTGAACAACTAAACCGAGTTTAGGTTGACGCTTATAAATTGCAAGTTTCAATGCATTACAAACTAATTCAGCTGGCATTGTAGGCGACATAGCCCATCCAATCACTTTGCGAGAATATAAATCCCATACAATCGCTAAATACAGCCAGTTATTTCGTACTCGAATATAGGTAATATCAGATACCCAGGCTTGATTGGGCTCTTTAGGGTTAAAATTTCTGTTTAATACATTTTCAAAAACTGGCAGGTTATGGCGACTATC
>CANGLL010000014.1 GCA_947454605.1 Methylococcaceae bacterium
GCGGGGCAGGTGATTAAGCAGTATTTAGAGGATAATCATGAAAACTGAAACGCGGCACGAGCAGTTTGAGGCGCCATCAGTCTTAGGCACTTTTCTTAGAAAATTACATATCGATATTCCCTTATTTATCGGCTTGTTATTGGCCTGTATATTGAGCATGATCATCTTGTATAGTGCGGGTAGTCAGGATATGGATGTGTTAATCCGTCAAATAGGTCGAGTGGGGTTGGCGTTTTTGTTAATGATCGTTTTGGCGCATATAGACCCGTATCAATTCAAACGCTATGCAACCATTTTATTTGGCATCGGCATACTTTTATTAATCGCTGTGTTAATAATGGGGCAGATAAGCATGGGTGCGCAACGCTGGCTCGATTTGGGGTTCTTTAGGTTTCAGCCGTCAGAAATGATTAAATTGACGACCCCCATGATGATTGCTTGGTATCTGGCAGAATATCCCATGCCACCTAAGTCGAGGCAACTCTTTATGGCATCGGTATTGATTATTGTGCCTACCTTATTGATTGCGAAACAACCCGATTTAGGAACGGCCCTATTAGTCGCAAGCTCGGGTGCGGGTGTGTTGTTTTTTGCGGGTTTATCTTGGTGGATAATGGGGGGCGTCGCGGCGGTATTGGCTGCTTTAACGCCGATCATTTGGCATTTCATGCATGGTTATCAGCGTGATCGCGTTTTAACTTTTTTAAATCCAGAGGCAGATCCCTTGGGGCGTGGGTACCATATTATCCAGTCCAAAATTGCCATTGGCTCAGGTGGTATTTATGGCAAGGGTTGGTTGGGGAGTACGCAATCTGAGTTAGAGTTTTTACCCGAAAGCTCAACCGACTTTATTTTTGCGGTTTTTGCTGAGGAGTTTGGTCTCTTAGGGAGCTTAGGTTTGCTTACGTTGTATTTGCTAATCATCGCACGCTGTTTTTATATAGCATCTGAGACGCAAGATACGTTTAGTCGACTTTTAGCGAGTAGTTTGGCATTTACTTTTTTTGTGTATGTGTTTGTTAATGTTGGAATGGTGATAGGTGTGTTGCCAGTCGTAGGTGTGCCTTTGCCACTCATTAGTTATGGGGGTACTTCTATAGTAACGCTATTAGCGGGTTTTGGTATTTTGATGTCTATACATACACACAAAAAATTTAGATGAGTGGGTATGAATATAAAGTCATTTGTTCGCAGGAAGTCGTGTTATCAAAATAGGCGTTTTTTGTTTTTAAACAGTGGGGTTATAGCCCTGTCACTAACGCTAGTAGCTTGTTCAAGCCTATCAAAAGAAAATGATCGTGACCCTCTAGCTGTTAATGATTTCATCAATAAAATGGTGGTTACTCATCATTTTAATCAAGAGTCCTTGGTTCAATTATTGGGCGATGTTGAAATAAATCCAGATATTATAAAAAAAATTTCAAAGCCAGCTGAAAGCATGCCCTGGTATAAATATCGGCCGATTTTTATAACGGATGCTCGCATAAATGCAGGGGTAAAGTTTTGGCAAGAAAACGCCAGTGCTTTAGCCACTGTTCAGCAACAGACGGGCGTTCCTGCCCAGATCATTGTCGCTATTATCGGTGTAGAAACAATGTATGGTCAGAAAATGGGTTCCTATCGAGTACTTGATGCTTTAGGTACATTAGCTTTTGCCTATGCCCCTCGTCGTCAGTTTTTTACGGCTGAATTAGAAAGCTTCTTGTTGTTGTGTCGAGATGAGTATATTAATCCTATCGATCCCTTAGGTTCTTATGCGGGTGCTATGGGTGCGCCACAGTTTATGCCGAGTAGTTATAGGGCTTATGCTGTTGATTATGAAGGCGATGGTCACCGAGATATTTGGCATAACAATGCTGATGCGATAGCGAGCGTGGCAAATTATTTCAAGAAACACGAGTGGCAGGTGGAGCAAGACATTGCCGTAACGGTGGCTAAAACAGGAGAAAAATATAAAAAATTTTTGTCTGAGGGTCTTAAGCCTGACTTAAGGATTGAAGAGTTAGACTTAATCAACTTAAAAACATCGAGGTCGTTACCTTTAAATACAAAAGTAAAGTTGCTCTCTTTTGAAATAGAGGCATCTGAGCAAGGGAATCGTGAAGAACTTTGGGTGGGCTTAGAGAATTTCTATGTCATTACCCGATATAACCACAGTCCTTTGTACGCTATGGCTGTTTATCAATTAAGCCTAGCGATTTTAAATAAAAAAGGCGAATTCCAATGAAAAAAATTATTTTTATAACTACTCTCATTGCGCTAACAGGTTGTTCTCAGTCAAATATCAAAAGCGCGGATCTAAGCATACAACAGCCTCCTGCATTTCGTTACTCTTCTCTTAATCATTCAGCTAGACAGCATTCTGTATTGCATGTAAATGGCAGTGAGCAACTTAAAGACATTGCACAAGAAGAAGGTTTGTTTCCAAGTATTTTAAATAAAGTCAAACAAGGCGTGGCTTCATGGTATGGGCCTGGCTTTCATGGTAAAAAAACGGCGACGGGCGAGATTTTTGACATGAATGCAATGACAGCGGCTCATAAAACATTGCCGATTCCTTCTTATGCGCGAGTGACTAATTTAGAGAATAATCGCAGTATTATCGTCAGAATTAATGATCGTGGTCCTTATGTTGGTAATAGAGAGTTAGATCTTTCTTATGCGGCAGCTAAAAATTTAGAGTTCGATGAAGAAGGGTTAGGTGATATTGAAATAAAGCCTATTTCACCTAGTCAAGCTTTGCCTCAGATACAGAAAATTGCCGCGACACAAGATCAAAGTGTGTATTTACAAGTGGGTAGTTTTGGTAACCAAAAGCATGCTTTAAAACTTAAAAATAAAATATTAGCGTCTAATTTACCTGCGCCAGATATTCGTTCGTCTACCTACAAGAAGTCTACTTTATATAAGGTTCAGATCGGACCTATTTATAATACAACGAAGGTTGATGAGCTAAATCAACAGCTCGCAGAATTGGGTATTACGGATACGCAATTTGTGACTGAATCCAAACAAAATCAACGCTCGCGTGCTACAATGTAAGTCATATTTTTATACTGTAGACTTCAAAGAGCAATGATCCCATTGAGACAATGTACCCAAGTATTACTTTTTAGCCTGTTTGTTATTTTCCCCCAGGTTCATGCAGAAACAGTTGAAATTTCAACTCCTCCCGCACCTTCTATCGCAGCATCCGCTTATATACTTAAAGATTTTCATACTGGTAAAGTTTTAGCCGAGAATAATGCCGATGCTAAATTAGCACCCGCTAGCTTGACTAAAATCATGACGGTTTATGTTGTCTTTAATGAACTTGCTAGTGGGCATTTGCATTTAGAAGATAATGTGACAATTAGTGAAAAGGCTTGGAAAACATCGGGTTCGCGGATGTTTTTAGAACTGGGTAATCAAGTTAAAATCGAAGACCTTATTAAAGGGGTCGTTATTCAGTCAGGTAATGATGCTAGCGTGGCTTTAGCTGAGCATGTCGGTGGTAGTGAAGAGACATTTGCTGACATGATGAATCAACATGCTTCACGTCTGGGCATGGTCAATACGCATTTTAAAAATAGTGATGGATTGCCGGTTGAAGATCATTACACCACGGCGCGTGATTTGGGTCTTTTAACCAGTGCATTGATCAAAGAGTTTCCCGAATACTATCGTTGGTTCTCGTTGAAAGAATTCACTTTTAATAATATTACCCAACAAAATCGTAATAAATTGTTATCACGTGATGAATCAGTGGACGGTGTAAAAACGGGGTTTACTGATGATGCGGGTTATTGTCTGGTGGCTTCTGCGTTAAGAGAAGATATGCGTTTAATATCTGTGGTTATGGGTGCAAAAGATGCTAACGCTAGAGCCAATGAGAATCAAACCTTATTGAATTATGGATTTAGATTTTATGAGTCTCATCGCTTGTATCAGGGTAAAACTTCATTAAATGAAGCTCGGATTTGGAAAGGCACCAATAAAACAATTTCAGTCGGTGTTGCAGACGATATCTACGTAACAGTTCCACGTCGTTTATTTAAAGATTTAAAAGCGGCTATTATTGTCGATAAAAAAATTACAGCACCTGTTGTTGAGGGCGCTAAATTGGGTTCTATAAAAGTCACACTTAATAATGAAGTGGTTGAAGAGAAAGACTTGATTGCATTACAGTCAGTTGAGCAAGGTAATATCTTTCAGCGTCTGGCTGAAAGCGCAATGATGATGTTCGAGAAGCCTGAAGATGGAAAATAAAATAGTTTATTTAAATGGCGAGTATTTACCATTGCCTGAAGCAAAAGTATCTGTATTAGATCGTGGTTTTTTGTTTGGGGATGGTATTTATGAAGTGATCCCCTCTTATTCGGGAAATTTGTTTCATCTTGATGATCACTTGCAACGCTTAGAAAATAGTTTGGCTGGCATTCGTTTAGCCAATCCACATACTCGATTAGAATGGCAGGCGATATTAACGCCGTTATTGGATGCAAATTATGATCAATATATCTATTTGCAAATAACACGAGGTACGGCGGCTAAAAGAGATCATGCGTTTCCAGAAAATGTGCCGGCTACTGTGTTTGCCATGTGTTCTAACATCGTCCCTTTTGCAGGGTTAAATGCTGGCGTTAAAGCCATTTCGATGGATGATACGCGTTGGTCATTATGCCATATTAAAGCGATTACGCTATTGGGAAATATTTTGCATCGGCAAGCGGCCGTAGAACAGGATTGTGCAGAAGCCTTATTAGTTAAGGATGGCTATCTTATTGAAGGTGCAGCTAGTAATGTGTTTGCCGTTATTGATGGTGTGCTATGTACACCGCCCAAAACCAATGATATTTTGCCGGGTATTACGCGTGATGTTATTTTAGAGTTAGCTAAAAAACATAATATACCGTTTTGTGAAGACAAAATTCTTTTTGCAGATGCACAGAAAGCAACGGAGCTTTGGGTAACCAGTTCAACCAGAGAAATAGTGCCTATTATCGAGCTTGATGGCACTGATATTGGCGAGGGTAAACCGGGCCCCGTTTGGCAAACTATGCACACTATTCTGCAAGCTTATAAACAATCGTTATTATGACCGAAGAGACACTTTTTGAATTTCCTTGCGAATTTCCCATTAAGGCGATGGGTAAGGCAGATATTGAACTCGATTTAATTGTCGTCGAAATAGTCCGTCGTCATGTGCCTGATATTACAGAAGGCTCAGTTAAATCTAGGCCCAGTAAAGATGGTAAGTTTATGGCTATAACCGTTGTAATAGAAGCCTCTAGTAAACAGCAGTTGGACGCTATCTATCAAGACTTAACGGATCACCCGCATGTTCTAGTGGCACTCTAGGTTTAAATTTAGAGTATTGCCACGATTAGTTAATCTAAATTGACGAGTCTAAATGATGAAAATAGTTGATTTAGGACTGCAAGACTATGAGGCAACATGGCTTGCCATGAAAAGTTTTAACGAGCAACGCACATCAGTCACTGACGATGAGTTATGGGTTGTTGAACATCAGCCAGTTTATACCTTGGGTCTTAATGGTAAGTCAGAGCATCTTTTAAATACAGGAGAAATTCCAGTCGTTAAGTGCGATCGAGGAGGGCAAGTCACTTATCATGGTCCTGGACAACTGGTTATATACACTCTATTTGATGTAGAGCGTTTAAAATTAAATACCCGTTCTTTAGTCACGTTATTAGAACAAGCGATGATTAATACCATAGCTCAGATGGGTATTGAAGCCGTTGCTAGGGTTGATGCCCCCGGTGTCTATGTTGAGGGGCAGAAAATAGGTTCCATCGGACTAAGAATTAAAAAGCAGGGCTGTTATCACGGATTAAGTTTAAATAACGCAATGGATTTGCGGCCGTTTAACAATATTAACCCTTGTGGTTACTCGGGTCTTAAAGTGACTCAATTGTCTGATTTAGGTGTCATGATCAGTTATAAATCACTTTCTGATTCTCTTACTCATGCTATCACTTCATTGTTGTAAATATGACAAATCAAGCGCCGTCCAGATCAACCCCCGAATCTCATGAACGCAGTGCTAAAAAATTAGCGCGCATCCCTATTAAAGTTGAGCCAGCAGAAACCGTATTACGCAAACCTGACTGGATACGCGTAAAACTTTCTGCGAGTGATGAAATTACCCGTGTCAAAAACTTATTACGCGAGAATAAATTACATACGGTTTGCGAAGAGGCGGCTTGCCCAAATTTGTCAGAATGTTTCCAGCACGGCACTGCGACATTCATGATCATGGGGGATTTATGTACACGTCGCTGTCCATTTTGTGATGTGGCACACGGAAAGCCTTTGCCATTAGACGCTAATGAGCCGCGGCATTTAGCGGATGCGATTAAAGCGATGGCGCTTAAATATGTGGTGATTACGTCTGTAGATCGTGATGATTTAAGAGATGGCGGTGCGGGACATTTTGCCGAGTGTATTAAGCATATTCGTCAGCAAACGCCTCAAACTAAGATAGAAATTTTAGTGCCTGATTTTAGAGGGCGGATCGATAAGGCCATTGCCCTCTTAATAGAGCATCCATGTGATGTCTTTAATCATAATCTAGAAACAGTACCCAGGCTATATAAGCAAGTACGCCCAGGTGCTGATTACAAAGGGTCATTAGCGCTATTAGGTAAATATGCGGAATCTCATCCCCAGACTCCGACTAAATCAGGTTTAATGTTGGGTGTGGGAGAGACCATTGAAGAAGTACACCAAGTGATGAAAGACTTGTTGCAGCACGGGTGTTCCATGTTGACCTTAGGTCAATATTTACAGCCTACAAAATCACATTTACCAGTTATAGAATACATTACCCCGAAACAATTCCAAGACTATGGAATTTTCGCTTTGCAACTAGGATTTAAGCAAGTTGCTAGTGCGCCAATGGTTAGATCGTCTTATCACGCGGATATTCAAGCGAGAACACTTATTTAATTAACTTAGATAATAGCAATCAATTCTTATCTGTTAATAATTATTAGGGTCTAACATCGCCGTTAGAAAAATATGTAAATGCCATTGGCATAAATACAGTGATGCAATAAAAAACAAAGAAAGCTCAAGAGACTTTCGCAAACATAAATACTTTATCCATTGTTATTCCTCATTATTGATGTTGGGTTTTTTTAACAATTTTTAATGTATCCCAAAGAAATTAAATGGCAAATTTTCTTAAAGTTTTTTATCGCTCAACTGTAATAGTTATCAAACTTAAAGTTTCAATATGCAAATTACTTTTTAAGTACGCGACCACAAATTCTAAAAGGGGATTTAACAAGTTTTTTCTAATTATGAAATCAAAATTTCAGCACTGTATAATTGCTAAGCAGATTCAATACTGTCGGAAAAAGTATGGCTGAAAGTCTACTTATACAAAAATGAACGTCAGTGAATATAATTTGGGTGTTGTATTTTGATATTTAGCTCAATCGATGAAGTTGTTTAATGAAAATCTGTCATTATTTAGGTGTTTAGCTAAATAAAGACAATGACGACAAAGCCAATGTCGATTAAAATAGCATCGTTTTACATTAGCTGCGTGCAGTTTCTCTTTGAACTCAATATTTTAAATGACAAAATACATTTTCATTACCGGCGGTGTTGTTTCATCGTTAGGCAAGGGCATTGCTGCATCGTCACTTGCTGCCATTCTTGAGGCTCGTGGCCTTAAAGTCACTATGACTAAGTTAGATCCCTATATCAATCTTGATCCAGGCACAATGAGTCCTTTTCAACATGGAGAGGTTTTTGTTACTGAGGATGGTGCAGAAACGGATTTAGACTTAGGTCATTATGAGCGGTTTCTTAAAACCACCATGGCTAAAAAGAACAATTTTACGGCAGGCCAAGTCTACGACAGCGTGTTACGTAGAGAGCGTAAAGGTGAATATTTAGGTGCGACTGTACAGGTCATTCCTCATATCACTGATGAAATTAAGCGGCGTGTTTATTTAAGTGCAGAAGGCACGGATGTCGCGCTGATTGAAGTCGGTGGAACTGTGGGGGATATTGAGTCTTTGCCGTTTATGGAAACCATTCGGCAGATGCGTTTTGAATTGGGTGCAGAACGTTCATTATTTATACATTTAACATTGGTCCCTTACATCCGTTCGGCGGGTGAAATTAAAACCAAGCCCACTCAACATTCGGTCAAAGAATTACGAGCGATTGGTATCCAACCGGATATTTTAATTTGTCGATCAGAGCAACCGATTCCTTTAGCAGAGCGCCGTAAGATCGCTTTATTTACTAACGTAGAAGAAAAAGCGGTTATTTCTGCGGTCGATGCCGATACTATTTACAGAATTCCTTTGTTATTACATGAGCAAGGTTTAGATGATATCGTTGTTAATAAATTAAGATTGAATGCGAGTCCAGCTGATTTATCAGAATGGACGAGCGTGGTTGATGCTTTAGCAAATCCTGCAAAAGAAGTCACTATAGCCATCGTGGGTAAATATGTTGATCATTCTGATGCTTATAAATCATTAAATGAGGCGTTAATTCATGCGGGTATTTCTTCGCGCACAAAAGTTAATCTTAACTATATAGATTCAGAGCTTATAGAAGATGAAGGTGTGGTGTGCTTAAAAGGCGTTGACGCTATTTTGGTGCCGGGTGGTTTTGGTGAGCGCGGTGTTGAAGGTAAAATTGCCACGGTACGTTATGCGCGTGAGAATAAAATCCCTTATTTAGGTATTTGTTTGGGTATGCAAGCGGCTGTCATTGAATTTGCGCGTAATGTAGCAGGTCTTGAGGGCGCTCACAGTACAGAATTTTTACCTAGTTCACCACACCCTGTCATTGGTTTAATTACGGAGTGGATGGCTGAAAGTGGCGAAATAGAAGTGCGTGATGAGAATTCGGACTTAGGTGGTTCGATGCGTTTAGGTGGCCAACAATGCCGCTTACAACCCGATTCTTTGGCGTTTAGCTTGTATCAGAAAGATGTGATCACCGAAAGACATCGCCATCGTTATGAGTTTAACAATCAATATTTCGATAAGCTAGAAAGTGCCGGTATGAGTTTTTCTGGTAAATCAATGGATGGCCGTTTAGTTGAAGTTGTTGAAATAGCTGATCATCCTTGGTTCTTAGCTTGTCAGTTTCATCCAGAATTTACTTCTACACCTAGAAAAGGACATCCGTTATTTTCTGGTTTTGTCGTAGCGGCTTCTCAACATAAAAAGGGTTCGATTTAATGGAATTATGTGGTTTTAAAGTAGGGCTAGATCAGCCTTTTTTCTTAATAGCTGGCACTTGTGTTATCGAAAGCGAGCAATTAGCCTTGGATACGGCGGGTTATTTAAAAGAATTGGCCTCTACCTTAAATATCCCCTTTATTTACAAATCTTCTTTCGATAAAGCTAATCGATCTTCTCATGAGAGTTTTAGAGGTTTAGGGATTGATAAAGGTTTAGAAATTTTAACCAAAGTAAAGCAACAAATCGGTGTGCCTGTTTTAACAGACGTGCACGAAGATACGCCATTAGCAGAAGTTGCGAGTGTAGTGGATGTAATGCAAACACCTGCTTTTTTATGCAGACAAACCAATTTCATTCAAGAAGTCGCTAAACAAGGTATCCCTGTAAACATCAAAAAAGGCCAATTTCTTGCACCTTGGGATATGGTTCATGTGGCTAACAAAGCCAAAGCAACGGGTAATCCAAACATTATGGTTTGTGAACGTGGTGTGTCTTTTGGGTATAACAATTTAGTGTCAGATATGCGTTCTTTAGCAGTGATGAGAGATACAGGGTGCCCTGTGGTTTTTGATGCAACCCATTCAGTACAATTACCCGGTGGGCAAGGAACTAGTTCTGGCGGCCAACGCGAGTTTGTGCCAATTTTAGCAAGAGCTGCGGTTGCTGCGGGTATTTCAGGTTTGTTTATGGAAACGCATCCTGACCCTGCTAAAGCGTTAAGTGATGGTCCAAATGCGTGGCCTTTATATAGAATGCAAGAATTATTAGAAGTTTTATTAACCATCGACAGAGCTGTTAAAGCACAGACTCTGATAGAAACAACCTTATAGGAAACAAAATGGCGGCAATAGTAGATATTCGTGCAAGAGAAGTTTTAGATTCACGCGGTAACCCAACTGTAGAAGCAGATGTAATTTTAGCTTCTGGTGTTGTTGGTAGTGCAATGGTTCCATCTGGTGCGTCAACAGGTGAGCGCGAAGCTATTGAATTAAGAGATGGTGATAAAGCACGTTATTTAGGTAAAGGCGTATTAAACGCAGTTAACTATGTTAAAACTGAAATCCGTGATGCGGTTATCGGCTTAGATGTTAATGATCAAGCTGCGCTTGATAAAGTAATGATCGAGCTTGATGGTACAGATACTAAAGCACGTTTAGGCGCTAATGCTTTATTAGCAGTTTCTATGGCGGCGGCTCACGCTTCTGCTAAAGAAGCAGGTCAGCCTTTATATCGCCACTTAAATAAATCAGGTGAATTTATTTTACCCGTACCAATGATGAATATCATCAACGGTGGGTCACACGCTGATAACAGTGTTGATTTACAAGAGTTTATGATTTTACCTGTTGGAGCGCCTACTTTCCGTGAAGCAATCCGTTACGGTGCAGAAGTTTTTCATAACTTAAGCAAAGTTTTAAAATCAAAAGGTTTAGCAACTACTGTGGGTGATGAAGGTGGCTTTGCACCTAACTTATCTTCAAATGAAGAAGCAATCAGTGTTATTTTACAAGCGATTGAGCAAGCAGGTTTCAAACCAGGCGTTGATATTTTCTTAGGTTTAGACGCTGCTGCTTCTGAATACTACTCAGATGGTATTTATGACTTAGCTTCAGAAAGCAAAACTTACACTTCAGCTCAAATGGCTGATTTCTTCGTGGATTGGGTAGATCGTTATCCAATTATCAGCATTGAAGACGGTTTTGACGAAAATGATTGGGATGGTTGGAAATTAATCACTGAAAAATTGGGTAACCGTATTCAATTGGTCGGTGACGATTTATTTGTAACAAATCCAAAAATCTTACAAAAAGGTATTGAAAGAGACATAGCTAATTCAATTTTAATTAAAGTTAACCAAATCGGTACTTTAACTGAAACATTTGCAGCGATTGATATGGCACATAAAGCGTCTTACACTGCAGTTATGTCTCATCGTTCTGGTGAAACTGAAGATGTAACTATTGCTGATTTAGCAGTGGCAACTGGTACTGGTCAAATTAAAACAGGTTCTTTGAGCCGTTCTGACCGTGTTGCTAAATACAACCGTTTAATGAAAATTGAAGAAGAATTAGGTAGCTTGGCTAGATACGCTGGTCATAGCGCATTTAGAAAACTTTAAAATTCTTAACGTATAAGTGCTTAGTGTTTGAGATTAATAAAATTCCGCATTGGGCACTAAATTTGGCTTTAATATTATGAAAATTATTTTGGCCGTTGTTGTTTTTTTGATTGGTCTTCTGCAATATCGATTTTGGTATGGTGATGGTGGGATTCAAGAGATTAAGGTATATCAACAAAAACTTAATGATTTAAAAAATGAAGTTAAAGAAAAGAGTTTTCGTAATAAAGCACTATATGCCGAAGTTGAAAATTTAAGAAAAGGTCAAGAAGCTATTGAAGAGAGAGCTAGAAATGAATTAGGTATGATCAGAGAAGGCGAAACTTTTTTTCAGGTGCTTGAATGATTTTATAAGTTTAATAGAAAAGGCGACAATCAAAAAGTGCTAAACACTTTTAGATTGTCGCCTTTTCTGTTTTTGTTTGTGCGTAAGTGAGTTTTAAAGTTAATCATTATGAATATAGTAAACACCATTAAAGACGCGTTAGCGTTGTTAAAAACGGTACTGAGCGAGTTAAGTTATAAACAAAAATTACTTAATTTATTAATATTGGCCTTTGCTGTGTCTGTTGGTGCAGGGCTGTTATTGTACTTATTAGACGCCAATATCCATTCTTTTTTAGACGGTATTTGGTCTGCATGGGTTACGATGACGCACGTGGGATTTGGGGATGTGGTGCCGACTTCTTTCTTGGGACGCATATTATCGGCCGCTTTAATTTTGTTTGGATTGGTTTTATTCTCGTTATTTACCGCTTTATTATCGGCTAATTTAATTGGTAAAAATATTGACGCTTTGGGTCATGATGTGACTCATATGGATTCAGAAGAAAGTAAGATTCTTAAAGAATTGGCTAGACTTCATGCACGTTTAGATGCTTTGGAAAAACAAAATAAATGACAATCGCTACGAGATTTTGGGCAGTCGTTCCTGCTGCCGGTGTCGGTAAGCGAATGAATGCGGATAGGCCTAAGCAATATTTGGAACTTTCAGGTAAAACAGTCATTGAACATACTTTGTTGCGCTTATTAAGTGCTAATGTATTTACAGCAGTTGCGGTGGCTATTTCAAAAGAAGATCCTTATTGGCCAGAATTAGAGGTTTCTGGGCATGAACAAGTGATCACCGCTGATGGCGGTAAAGAGCGAGCTGATTCAGTTTTGTCCGCATTAAAATCAATTAGATACTTGGCATCTGATGAAGACTGGGTGTTAGTGCATGATGCTGCTAGGCCTTGTATTACAGCCGCAGATATAAATTTATTAATTGATACCTTGCGTGCAGATGATGTTGGGGGGATTTTAGCTTTATCCTCTCATGACACTCTAAAAGATGTACAGGGTAAAAATATTGTAGGTACTTTAGATAGAAGCCACATTTGGCGAGCATTAACACCACAGATGTTTAAGTACGGTGGTTTAAAAAATGCTTTAGAGATTGCAGAAGGCAATCCCGCCATCACTGATGAAGCCAGTGCATTAGAGTTGCAAGGCTTACAGCCTAAGATTGTAGAGGGTCGTCCTGATAATATTAAAATTACCCGACCAGAAGATTTAGCCTTAGCACAGTTTTATATGGAGCATCAAAATGATTAGAGTAGGTATGGGCTATGATGTGCATCGTTTTAAAGATGATGGCGATGTCATTTTAGGAGGCGTTAAAATTCCTTACGAACAAGGGTTAGAAGCGCATTCTGATGGCGATGTGGTATTACATGCTTTATGTGACGCCTTATTAGGTGCAGCCGCTTTAGGGGATATAGGAAAGCATTTTCCGGATACAGATCCTGAGTTTAAAGGTGCTGATAGTCGTGTTTTATTGCGCCATGTCTATAACATTGTGCAAGAAAAAGGTTATTTATTGGTGAACGCAGATATAACTATTATCGCGCAAGCGCCTAAAATGGCGCCGCATATTGTGGCTATGTGCACTAATATTGCCGAAGATTTAAAAGTGGCAGTGGATTGCATTAATGTTAAGGCCACGACGACTGAAAAATTGGGTTTTGAGGGTCGTAAAGAAGGTATTGCCGTTCAAGCTGTCGTTTTGATTGAAAAATAATATGTTACTAGCTAATAGTAGCTCTGTTTTTTGGCATGGATGTAAATATATAAATTGATATGGAAGATAACAATCAAATAATTGATCTACCTGAATGGCCTTATGTATACGGAGGCCCTACAGGCGCGGGGAAGATTCGAGTTACATCAGAAGATTTTATAGTTACGGAGCATTTAGCCTTTGAGCCTTCTGGGGCAGGTGAGCATGTTTTTTTACAGATAGAAAAAACGGACGAAAATACCGAGTTTGTCGTAAGACAATTAGCGCGTTTTGCCAGTTTAAGACAGCGTGATGTCAGTTTTGCTGGTTTAAAAGATCGACACGCCGTTACTACGCAATGGTTTAGTGTTTGGTTGCCGGGCAAAACTGATCCTGATTGGACTTTATTTAATACAGATAATATAAAGGTACTTCATGTTATTCGGCATGCCAGAAAATTAAAGCGTGGAGTATTGTCTGGTAACAGTTTTAAGTTGCGTATTAAAGATTGGCAAGGTGATCAACAAAAAACGGCTCAACAATTAGAGCGTATTAAAGTTGAAGGCATGGCTAATTATTTTGGTGTGCAACGTTTTGGTCATAAAGGTTTAAATGTCCAGAAAGCCCTAGCGATGTTTCAAGGTGCCAAGGTGGGCAGAGAGCAGCGTAGCTTGTACTTATCAGCAGTTCGGTCATATTTGTTTAATCATATTTTAGGGTATCGAGTAGCAAATCAAACTTGGAACCAGGCTTTAGTGGGTGATACTTATGTGTTTGATGGCTCGCATAGTAGTTTTAAATCAGATCAACCCGATGCAGAAATTATTCGGCGTCTGCAAGCACAGGAAATACATGTCTCCGGTGCTTTATGTGGTAAAGGGGATGTCAGCGTATCTGCATTGGCTTTAGAGCTTGAAAGTTCAATTTTGAATAGTTATCCAAACTTGGCTCAAGGTTTAATTGCTGCTGGAGTAGAGAGCGATAGACGCACTTTGCGCGTTAAAGTAAACGACTTAAATTGGCAGTTTATACAAGAAGATATATTAGAGCTCGGTTTTACTTTGCCTGCGGGTAGTTATGCAACTTCCGTTTTACGCGAGATTATTAACCTTTAATAAAACAAATAAGGCGCCTGTGCCGCCAGCGCTTTGTGGTGCAGAGCAAAAAGCTTGGACATCTTTATGTTGTCTTAACCATAAATTAAGGTCATTTTTTAAAACGGGCAGACTATCTGCTGATCGATAGCCTTTGCCATGCACAATATGTATGCAACGGTAGTTTGAGGCAATACAGTTTTTTAAAAAAACAAGTAGTTGATTTTTAGCGACATTGCTCGTTAAACCATGTAGGTCAATATCGGCATCAAGTCCAAAGTGGCCTTTGCGTAATTTCTTTAATACATTGTTTTGTAAGCCTGGTGCTGTGTAGCTTAGGCTATCTTCAAGTCCGACTTTTTCTAAGTCGGTGGTTGTATCGTTAAATAATGAATCGTCTAGATCAGTCTTTGTAGGTTTGGGGTAAGGTTTAGGCTTGTCTTTTTGATTTAATAATACTTTTTTAGAATCAAGTGTCTTTACTTGCCCAATACTTTGACGAAATAAATCTTTATCTTCTTGTGTAAGGGTTTTTTTTACCACGAAAGCTGATTTTATTGGTTATTGTTGCTAATATGTTTGATTTTATAGTTTCTTACGCTGAATGGCGAATTGATAATGCATATTTTGTTAAGTAATGATGATGGCTATTTAGCTGAGGGATTAGTAGCACTAGCCAATGCTTTAAGAAAATATGCTGAAATAACAGTCGTTGCACCTGATAGAAATCGCAGTGCAGCTAGTAATTCATTAACCTTAGAAATGCCCTTGCGCGCGCATTCAACCGATAATGGCTTTATTAAGGTCGATGGTACGCCGACTGATTGTGTGCATTTGGCTATTACCGGTTTACTAGATAAAGAACCTGATATGGTATTTGCGGGTATTAATCATGGCTCTAATTTGGGTGATGATGTTTTGTATTCAGGGACAGTTGCCGCAGCAACAGAAGGACGATTTCTTGGTTTACCCGCTATTGCTATTTCATTGGTAGGAAGTAATCCTACGCATTTTGAAACTGCCGCAGAAGTTGCTGCCAATTTATTAAAACAAATTATTAATCAACCGTTGCCTAAAGATATTATTCTAAATGTGAATGTCCCCGATGTGCCTATTGCAGACTTAAAAGGTTATCAAGCAACGCGTTTAGGTCAACGTCATAAGTCTGAGGCCGTGATTAAAAGTGCCGACCCGCGTGGACGCGTTATTTATTGGGTAGGTCCACCTGGTACAGAACAAGATGCGGGCGAAGGTACGGATTTTTATGCCGTCAGTAATGGCTATGTTTCGGTAACACCTTTGCAAATTGATTTAACAGATTATGAAAGTATTAACGCATTAAATGCGTGGTTGTCTAAGGTAGATTGTTTATGAATATAAGTTTACAAGGCATGGGAATGACCTCATTGCGCACACGCGAGCGCATGATTAAACGCTTGTCTGAACAAGGTATTAAGAATCAAAAAGTCCTAGAGGTTATGAGGGATACGCCACGGCATATCTTTATGGATGAAGCTTTATCTAGTCGTGCTTATGAAGATACGGCATTACCGATTGGTTATAACCAAACTATTTCTCAACCTTATATCGTCGCTAGAATGACGGAATTACTTATGGAGTATAACGCACATTTAGAAAAAGTGCTGGAGATAGGTACAGGCTGTGGGTATCAAACAGCCATCTTGGCACCTTTTGTAGATCGTGTTTATTCGGTTGAACGAATTTTGCCATTACAGCGAAAAGCTAGAAGTCATCTTGTTGATTTAAAAATTAAAAATATTAGCTATCTTTACAATGATGGTAATGAGGGCTGGCCAGAATATGCGCCTTATAATGGCATTATTGCTTCTGCGGCCCCAATAGAAATTCCTTTTCAATTAATTCAACAGTTGGCAGTTGGGGGTGTTATGGTGATTCCTGTGGGTCATAATGGACAGCAAGTATTACAGCGGGTAACTCGGAAAACAAATGGTTATGAAGTTGAGGAGATTGAGCCCGTTACATTTGTACCTTTTTTAGCAGGTAAAGAATAAGGTTTGTATTATAAATACTCCCCGCGTAAAATTAACCAAGATTTGGGGTTTTACTGAATGACTAAAAGTTGATGCTTTTAGGATCAATGATTAGCCCATTCGTAGTAATGGCACATAATATGATTGAGTTATGATGATACCCGATAAAGAACCTCCAAAAATGCCTGCCGCATTACCCATCTTTGGGCACATGCTCAAGTTCGGTAAGAATCCTTTCTTGTATATGATGAATCTTAGAAACAGCCTAGGAGAAATAGGTGAGTTTCGAATGTTTCATCAAAAAATGGTCTTAATGACCGGGCCAGAAGCGAATGAAGCTTTTTTCCGTGCCCCTGATGCCCAACTTGATCAAAGCCAAGCATACAAAATAATGACACCTATTTTTGGCAAAGGCGTCGTTTTTGATGCGCCTCCGCATAAAAAAGATCAACAACTCAAAATGCTAATGCCAGTCTTGCGTGATAAACCGATGCGTGGTTATGCAAAAGTGATCGTGCAAGAAGTCGAGGAAATGATTGCGGGTTGGGGTGAAACGGGCGAAATAGATTTGTTGGAGTTCATGAAAGAACTCACAATTTATACTTCTAGTCATTGCTTATTGGGAGATGAGTTTCGTTATGAGTTAAATGAAGAATTTGCCAAGATTTATCATGATTTGGAAAAAGGCGTTAATCCTTTGGCTTTTGTCTTTCCGTATTTACCACTCCCCGTATTTCGTCGTAGAGATAAAGCACGCGCACGTTTACAAGAGTTAGTTACGGGTATTATTGCAAAAAGGGCTTTAAAGACTGAAAAAAGTGATGATGCATTTCAGTTATTAATCGATTCAAAATATGATGATGGCACCTCTTTATCGCCTCATGAAATTACGGGCATGTTAATTGGGACTATTTTCGCTGGCCATCATACAACTGCTGGGACTGCAGCATGGACTTTATTAGAATTAGCAAGAAGACCTGAGCAATTGGAGTTGGTTTTAACAGAATTAGATCAATTGTTTGGTTTAGATGGTGAAGTGACTTTTCAGTCTTTGCGTGAAATTCCTGTTCTAGAGAATGTGGTTAAAGAAGTTTTACGATTACATCCGCCATTGATTTTTTTAATTCGAAAAGTGATGAAGGATTTTCACTTTAAAGGGTATACCGTTAAGGCAGGTAAATACGTATGCGCTTCGCCACGCGTTTCACATCGTATTGCAGAAATATTTCCTGATCCAGAAAAGTTTGATTTAGAGCGGTATTCAGAAAAACGTCAAGAAGATGCAAGACCGTTTAGTTGGATTGCTTTTGGTGGTGGCAAGCATAAGTGTACGGGCAATGCCTTTGCTATGTTGCAGTTAAAAGCTATTTTTAGCATCTTATTACGACGCTATACTTTTGAATTGGTTGATGAAAAAGACCAATATCAAGATGATTTTACGCAGATGGTGGTGCAACCGTTATCACCTTGTCGAGTGCGTTATGTTAAGCGCAAAAATCTGCAGGCCAGTACTGAAGAAATTGCTGAGTCTAGCGTGGCGCAGACGGAAACCGTTGAGACAACAGGCTTCCAAATTCATTTAGATAGAGAATTATGTCAAGGGCATGCGGCTTGTATGGCAGAAGCACCAGAGCTTTTTCATGTAGATGATGAGGGTAATGTGACGGTGCTACACGATAACCCTAGTTTAGAGGCTTTAGAAAAAGCCCAGCTTGCTGAAAAATATTGCCCAACCAAAGCAATTCTTATTAAAACCACAAATACGTAATAGAGACAACCATGGCGGCATATCCCAGAGCAGAACTTGAAGAAATGGTAGAGCGTTGGTTACAAGCTAACCGTGACGCAGAAAAAGAAGGTAACTGGCCTAAATATTTAGGGGCAATGTACACCGATGACGCGGAATACCGATGGAATATTGGCCCAAATGAAGAGTTTGTCGCTCGCAGTCGGAAAGAGATTGAAGAGTGGGCTTTAGGTGTACAAATGGAAGGTTTTGAAGAATGGCGTTATCCTTACCATCGTATTCTAATTGATGAAAAACAAGGTGAGGTTATTGGCTTATGGACACAAGTATCTCCGGCACTGCGAGAAGATGGTACGCATTATCAAGTTGAAGGGATTGGTGGTTCTTGGTTTCGTTATGGCGGTAACTATAAATGGGAATGGCAACGCGATTTCTTTGATTTAGGTAATGTAAAAGCGTTGTTTTTTGAATTAGCGGGTGATGGAAAACTAGATCCTGCTGTGAAAACAAAAATTGGTAAATTAGCTAAAGGTCAATTATTACCTGGGCATGAGCGATTAAGAGCTCAACCTAGTGCGTTTAAAAAGTTGAAAGGTTTTATTGCGATGGTGCGCATTGCCTTATTTAATCGTTAAAAGCTATGCATAGTGTAAAATCTAGTTGGAAAAACTGGCAGTTATTGACTGAGCAAGGCCGACATATCTGGGCTTTTAAGCCAACATCAACGGATATCAATCAGCATTTACAAAATGCCCATAACATCTCGCCTCAGGAAATATCTTTAGCAGCTGAAGATTTTAAGTTTGATAAGCAAGTCAACCCCAACTCAGGTGATAAAGTCTTTAGATTTGCAGCATTCACTAATAACTTTAGAGGTTTTACAGGTGTAACGCCGCAAACAAATAACCTTGAACAGAAAAAAGTAGCGGACTCGGTTATAAAGGGGATCAACTACTTTGCTAGTTTACAAAGTGCTGATGGGCATTGGGCTGGCGATTATGGTGGGCCATTATTTTTATTACCGGGCTTATTAATTGCCTCTTATGTCACTCACACGCCCTTTCCAGAAGCCCATCAAGAAATGATGAAGCTTTACGTGTTTAATCATCAAAATGCAGATGCAGGTTGGGGAATGCATATTGAAGGTGAATCGACTATGTTTGGTACGGTGATGCAATATGTATCATTAAGGTTGTTGGGCGTAGATAAAGATGAGCCGGCATTAGTTAAAGCCAGAGCGTGGATTAAGCTTAATGGCGGGGCCACGGGTATTCCATCTTGGGGTAAGTTTTATTTATCCATCTTAAATTTGTATGACTGGCAGGGCTTTAATAGCTTGTTTCCAGAGATGTGGTTATTTCCTAAATGGTTACCGTTTCATCCTTGGCGCTATTGGTGCCATAGTCGTATGGTGTATTTGCCGATGGCTTATTGTTACGCGCAACGTATCAAAATGCCCGAAAATGATTTGATTTTATCGCTAAGGACAGAGATTTATAGCGAAGACTATGCTGAGATTAATTGGCCTCAGCAACGTAATACAGTGTGTGATAAAGATTCATACACGGTTTTATCGCCAGTATTAAAGTGGATGAATTTATTCACTAACAGTTATGAAAAAATCAGTTGTGGTTGGTTGCGTAAAAAAGCGACAGATTACATTTTGCGTTACTTAAATGCGGAAGATCAGCAAACGGATTACATTAATATTGGTCCAGTCAATAAAGTGATTAATTCTATCTGTATTTGGCATGCTTACGGTGCTGACTCAGAGCAGTTTAAACAACATGTTACGCGTTGGTTTGATTACCTATGGGTGGCAGAAGATGGTATGAAGATGAGCGGTTATAATGGTTCTCAACTTTGGGATACCGCCTTTTCAACGCGCGCCATATTAGAGAGTGATTTAGGCCAATTGTTTCCAGAGACTGTTCAGAAAGCTTATCAATTTCTTGATCATTCGCAAATCAAGTCTGAACACGCTACCCATGAGGAGTTTTTTAGACATCCTATGATTGGTAGTTGGCCGTTTTCTACGGCAGAAAATGGTTGGCCCGTTGCAGATTGTACTGCAGAAGGTTTAAGTGCTAGTTTGGCTGTTCATGAGTCGGGGTTAATTAAGCCAACGATTGGTGAGGTGCGTATTCAGCAAGCGGTGGATATTATTTTGTCATACCAAAATAAGGATGGCGGCTGGGCAACTTATGAGTTATCAAGAGCGCCTAAGTGGTTGGAGAAACTAAATCCGTCAGAAGTGTTTGCCGATATAATGATCGATTATTCTTGGACTGAATGTACGGCGGCTTGTGTTATTTCTTTAATAGAGATTCAACATTTTTATCCAGATTACAAAAGTACGGAACTCCATAAAGCCATTAGTGCAGGTTTAGCCTTTATACTTAAGCAACAAAAAGCCGATGGTTCTTGGTATGGTGGCTGGGCAGTTTGTTTTACTTATGCTACATGGTTTGCAGTTGAAGCTTTAAGTAAAGCAAAAGGCAAAGGCTATTATAATGACACTGTTTTAGCGAACAGCATGCAAAATGCAGTTGCGTTTTTAGTTAGTAAACAGAAGATTGATGGTGGTTGGGGTGAGACCTTTAAGTCTTGCTCTAATTTGGTTTATACTGAGGCCGAAACTTCACAAGTTGTAAATACAGCTTGGGCTGTATTAGCTTTATTGGCTGTAGAGAATGTTGATAGAACGGTAATAGCTGCGGGTGTTAATTTATTGCAAAGTAGGCAGACAGATCAAGGTGATTGGGAACAAGAGAGTATTTCGGGCGTTTTTAATTATAACTGTATGATAACTTACGCTAATTACAGAAATATATTTCCAATCTGGGCGCTGAATCGCTACTATAGGGAAATGATTCAGGGATGATAAAAATCCAACGAAATTTAAAGCATTTTTGGCCAGTAGCTTAATATGAAAGCAGAATTTGATATTTGTATTATTGGGGCAGGTATGGCAGGTGCTACCATCGCGGCTTATCTGGCACCTAAAGGCATTAGAATCGCCTTGATTGATCAATGCTTTAAGGAAAAGAAGCGCATAGTAGGGGAGTTGCTTCAGCCTGGTGCAGTGTTATCTTTAGAAGAAATGCAACTCGGACATTTATTAGAAGGCTTTGAAGCACAACCGGTTGATGGTTATGCTTTGTTACACGGTGATCAAAAAATAACCATTCCGTACCCAGCTAGTTATAAAGGCATGGGCTTACATAATGGGCTTTTTTTACAAAATATTAGAGCCGTCGCTTTAAAAGATAACTCAGTTACTCAAATACAAGGTAAAGCGCTGCAATTGCTGGAAAATGAGCGTAATGAAATTACCGGTGTGAGCTATAGAGAAGAAGGCACTTCAGAAATAAAATCTATACATGCCCCATTAACCATTACTAGTGATGGCTTCTTCTCAAATTTTAGAGAAAGTTTAAGCAATAATGAGAAGTCGGTGACTTCCTATTTTATTGGCGTTATTTTAAAAGACTGTGCAATGCCATTCCCTAAGCATGGGCATGTGTTTTTATCTGGACCAACTCCATTTATTTGTTATCCCATTTCATCTAATGAAGTGCGTTTGTTGATTGATTTTCCGGGTGACCAACTGCCTAGAAAAGCCCTATTACAACAGCATTTAGACAGTAACGTTACTCCTTATATTCCAGCAGAAATGCTAAAAAGTTACCAACAATCCATGCACGAAGGTGGCTTTAAGGTAATGCCTAATCACTACATGGCGGCAAAACCGATTATTCGTAAAGGTGCCGTTATGTTAGGAGATGCTTTAAATATGCGTCATCCTTTAACCGGTGGTGGATTGACGGCAGTGTTTTCAGATATTCAAATCTTAAGCGCGCATTTGTTGGCAATGCCTGACTTTAGTAACAATGATTTAATTCATACAAAAATAGAAGCTTATTATCAAGACCGACAACGTGCTAATGCTAATTTAAATATATTAGCCAATGCCTTGTATGGCGTGATGTCTAACAATCTATTAAAAGCAGCGGTGTTTAATTATTTAAAATGTGGTGGTTTTAACGCCCAAGAATCGATTAGCATTTTGGCGGGCTTAAATAGAAATAATTATGCGTTGATCAAGCAGTTTGCGTGTTTAGCTGTCTATGGGGCCTTTGATTTAGTGCGTGAAAACATATGCAATGTGCCTAGAGCCTTTAGGATTTTGTTTGATGCGCTCACGATTATCAAGCCGTTAGCTAAAAATGAATTGTCTGTTAGCGCGGTGGTGAGCGGTTACTTTAAGAAATAAAAGTCTTAATTAATTATTTTTAAGCAAAAAATTGTTAGAATTTGCAGTTTATTAATGGAGATGTACTTTTGCGGGAAGCATTTAATAAATCAATAACCATTTGCTAGGTAAATTTTATATTGATATTTAAAGAAACCACTTAAAATATCTGGCCAAGTATTCTGGTTTCTTAACACCTTTTCAAACCTTTATATTCATACTTTACAATTCATATGAGCAAACCAAAAAAAGTAGCAATCCTCACAGCGGGCGGTCTAGCCCCATGCTTAAACTCTGCAATCGGCAGCTTAATTGAGCGTTATACAGAAATTGATCCATCTATCGAAATCATTTGTTACCGTAGTGGTTACAAAGGTTTGTTATTGGGTGATTTTTACACAGTGACACCTGCTATTAGAGAAAAAGCGGGACTTTTACATAAATTTGGTGGCTCATTAATTGGTAACAGCCGTGTAAAACTAACTAACGTTAAAGACTGTTTAAATCGTGGTTTAGTGCAAGAAGGTCAAGACCCACAAAAAGTAGCTGCTGATCAATTAGTAAAAGATGGTGTAGATATTTTGCACACTATCGGTGGTGATGATACTAATACTGCAGCGGCTGATTTAGCAGCTTTCTTAGCTAATAACAATTACGGATTAACAGTTATTGGTTTACCAAAAACAGTTGATAACGATGTATTCCCTATTAAACAATCATTAGGTGCATGGACTGCGGCTGAACAAGGCGCACGTTATTTTGCTAATGTGGTTGCAGAAAACAATGCAAATCCACGTATGTTAATCGTACACGAAGTGATGGGTCGTAGCTGTGGATGGTTAACAGCAGCAACTGCTTTAGAGTATCGTAAATTATTAGATCGTTCTGAGTGGTTACCAGAATTAGGTTTAGACCGTAACGCATTTGAAGTTCATGGCGTATTTATTCCAGAAATGACCATTGATATTGCTGCAGAAGCTGAGCGTTTACGTGCAGTAATGGATGAATATGATTGTGTTAATATTTTCGTATCAGAAGGCGCTGGCGTAGAATCAATCGTTGCTGAAATGCAAGCTAAAGGCGAAGAAGTACCGCGTGATGCGTTTGGCCACGTTAAATTGGATGCTGTTAATCCTGGTAAATGGTTCGGCGAGCAATTTGCAGAGATGTTAGGCGCAGAAAAAACCTTGATTCAAAAATCTGGTTACTTTGCTAGAGCGGCTGCTTCAAATGTTGAAGATATCCGTTTGATTAAATCATGTGCTGACCTTGCTGTGGAATGTGCATTCCGTCGTGAGTCTGGCGTAATTGGTCATGATGAAGATCGTGGCAATGTATTAAGAGCAATTGAGTTCCCAAGAATTAAAGGTGGTAAACCTTTTGATCTTGAAACAACTTGGTTTAATGAGACACTTGCAGAAATCGGCCAAGTTAAAGGCGCAAAGGTTGAAGTAGCTCACTAAGTCTAATAGCGGGTAGGGGCCTTAGCGTCTCCCCGCATTAATCCCTCTAAAACTGGAGGGACTCTGGTTTTAAAAAGTATTCAACAATCCTGGAATTTTTATGACTACCTGGCTAGAAACTTGTCAAGAACAGCTTGCCCGATTAGAAGTTACTTCTGTCCTCGCAGATAAACTAGTAACGCTATGTAACAAAACGGGTGAAGATTTAGCACCGGAACTGGTTCAACGCCTTAATGTTGAGCAAGTACGCTTAAATCGTCAACTAGAACGCTTACATGCAAATCGGTTTGAAGTCGCTGTCATTGGTTTAGAAAAGGCCGGTAAGAGTGCCTTATTAAATGCTTGGTTAGGTCAAGAGATTCTACCTTCGGCTCGGGAAAGATGTACCTTTACCAGCACAGAGATTTGGTCTGCTCAAACTGAACAAGATCAATTACTATTCATTCAATATTACACCAAGGAAGAAATAGGCACTTTACAGCATCAAAGGAAATTGGCGCTAGAAGGTCTGTTGAATGATAAAGAAAGAAAAGAAATCCAAGAGGATTATGATTACACTGAGAAAAATCTCACAGCAATCTACGAATTTACAAAACAAAAGAACGGTTATACTCAAAGTTTTATAGATATCAGTGAAGTGCACGAGCAACTGCAGTCGGCGGTTTTTAAAAACCGAGCGCAGTCATTGGCTATCAAACGTATTCAGCTTAAAACAGTGCGCTTAAGAAGTGATAGAGACATTGTTTTTCATGATGTACCTGGTTTTAACTCAGGTATTCAAATGCATTCGGATCAAGCGATAGATCGATTAAAAGGTTGTGATGCCATTATCTACGCAAAAGAAATGAAGCAACCCTCTATTACAGGGCCAGAAAAAGAGATTTTGTTGATTGCGGATTCTGATGATCCAAGCATTAAAGTCTCTGACAAAGTATTTTTAGTATTAACTCAAGCCGATGCGCTTGATGATCAAATTGATTTTAAAGAAACTCTGCAAAAGCACAAAACTTATTGGCCCGACGTGCCAGAAAGACGCATGATTCCTGTTTGTGCGCGTGCGCATTTAGTTGAGTTTGGTATTCCATCAGAAGACACGTTAAGAAGAACTAAAAGTGCTGATGACAAATTAAAGTTAAAAAAACTCGGTATTACCGATGGAATCGTCATACTTAAAGAGATGGTGAATCACTATATTGATCACGAGCGTGCCGAAGCCTTACAAAGACGTTGTGATGCTTTGGTTGCCAACATATTGCAATATGCGGGTGATATTTTAGTCAGACTTGAACCTACTTATGCTGAGTTTGCTGAGGGAGAAGTAGAAGAAGATGATCTACTAGGTAAAGACTTTAATCAGTGGTGGGGCCGTGAATGGCAACGCATTAAAAAAGATTTTGATGTTTGGTATGCCGAGAGTATTCAAGGTCGTAAAGAGGCGGATGCATTAGGTGCAGAGCATCAAGAGTTAGCGACTTTACATGCCGCATACGATGCAAAAATTGAAGCTTTGTTGTCAAATCTGACGACCGGTCAAATGGATGAATTAAAGCGTATCTATACAGCGGGTAGAACTATCTCTATGCCCGATCCGCGGGAAGGTAATTATAAAATTCGTGAAGAGCTCTTTAGAGAGATTCAACAAAAATTTGAAACAGAACTAACCGATCAATTGGCACAATCTTTACAAGTCTTGATTGATCAAATTGTCCAAAAAACGCAAGCCTTGCTTTGGGAAACCGAAGAAGTGCGTAAGACTTTATTAAACACGGATGAAAATGCCGAACAAGCTCGGATTCGTCATGGCTTTCAGGTGTTGTTTTTACGATTTGGTCGGGTAGCCGTTGAAGCCTTTATTGCCAAACCTTTACAAGCACGTGAGCGCTTATTAAACGAACGCTCTGCCGAAATTAAAACCTTAGAAGCGTTTTATCAAGGTC
This sequence comes from Methylococcaceae bacterium, assembly GCA_947454605.1. GTDB lineage: Bacteria > Pseudomonadota > Gammaproteobacteria > Methylococcales > Methylomonadaceae > Methylobacter_C. Next base: position 25,890 of record CANGLL010000014.1, read on the forward strand.
CTGATTTAAACAAACATGATGTTACGCATTATTTGCGTTATGGCTTATGGTCACATAATGAGGTCGTGCCTGCCGTTGTGGGTAGAACTGTTAAAACCGCAATTAAGTCGGCTATTGGTCAGGATGCCAAAAATTTATCCGTTACAGACCAAGCTAATCAAGCGCGTAAGCTTATTGAAGACACCATTAAGTTACCCGAGCCCGTTAATTTTGAACAAGTGGTAGAAGAAATTAATGGCGACTTAGCAGCCCTAGAGGATTACTTAAAAAATAGTGTGTTCTATGCGGCGGGTTTTGTGACTTACTGTAACCAAGAATTAGAGCGCATTCGTAATCGCTTTAAAGAAATGGAAGATAACGATAGACAGTGGATCGGTATTATTAGAACCGCCGTTAAATATGAACGCAACTCTAAAATCCCTTATACCATTGCGCATTCTAGACGCGATTTTCGTATGCGTAAAGAAATTGCTATAGAGCTTAAAGAAATTAGAGAAAGTTATTCTCAAGTTTATTAAACAAACTGCAAAGTAAGCATAAATATTAACAGTCGCTACCCCTATTTATAATATGACTGTCATTAAAAATATCTGCGTCTATTGTGGCTCTAGTAATGGGCGCTTAGATGCTTATGGTGAGGCGGGTACAGCTTTAGCACAGGCTTTAGTCAAACATAATATGGGTTTGGTTTACGGTGGCGCTAGTATTGGTGTTATGGGTAAGGTGGCTGATGGGATTTTGGCATTTGGTGGTGAAGTGATTGGTGTCATACCTAAAGCGTTAGCGCATAAAGAAGTAGCGCACCATCACCTTACGCAATTGCATGTCACAGAAAGTATGCATGAGCGCAAAATGCTGATGGCCGAATTATCCGATGGTTTTATTGCTTTACCCGGTGGTATCGGTACTTTTGAAGAACTGTTTGAAATCTGGACCTGGGCGCAATTGGGGTTTCATCATAAGCCTATTGGTCTGCTGAATATTTCTGGTTATTACGATCATTTAATACAGTTTTTAGATCATGTTTTAGCAGAACAATTTGTTAAACAGGAGACGCGAGATTTATTAATGGTTGAATCAGATCCAGATGTGCTTTTAGATCGATTTATCAATTATCAAGCGCCGCCTATTAAAACGTGGCTAAATGAAGAAGAAATTTAACCCTTAAAATGGTTAGACTCAATAGTTTATTAAAATCTCCCTTGCAAAACAATCCCGCGTTCGTTTTCGGATAAATACCAAACAATTCTATAAGATAAATTTATTTGTGCTTATTTGGATTTTTAGAACAGAATGGGAAACAACTGATAAATTAGTAAGCGTCTAACCCGACCACATTCAATTTAACATTTCAATCTGGCATCCTTTATTTTTTTATAAAGGAGAACGTAAATGGCTTCAGCATCCTCTTGGCAAGAGTTGATTGATAAGTGGCAACTCAGTGGTTTAACGCAATCGGAGTTTTGTCGGCAACACCAACTCAGCACCTCTACATTTTCAGGCCGACTTTCAAAACATAA
>CANGLL010000015.1 GCA_947454605.1 Methylococcaceae bacterium
CATATAAAAAATAAATAAGGGTAGGGGGAGCTATAATATTTAATTATTATACGATTATCTATACATCTACAAGTAAATAGGTTAAGAACCAGGACTATTGCAAATGCATAATCCTGTATAATTTGATGTTTTTTTTGGACTTTAATTAATAAATCAACAGATATTTTACTATATATGATTCAATCACTTAGATGCTTTAAAGCCTACGATATTCGTGGCCGTCTCCCAGAAGAATTAAATGTAGACATCGCCTATCGTATCGGTAGAGCCTATGCTGAAAGTATTCAGCCAACGCGGGTTATTGTCGGCCGTGATATTCGGTTATCGAGTGAGGATCTAGCAACCGCATTAATCAAAGGATTGCTGGATTCGGGGGTTGATGTTTTTGACATTGGCTTAGCGGGTACCGAAGAAGTTTATTACGCTACGTTTGCCTATCAAGAAGCAGGTCAACGCATGGATGGCGGAATTATGGTTACTGCAAGCCATAACCCAAAAGATTTCAATGGCATGAAGTTAGTTCGTGAACTCAGTAAGCCTGTCAGCGGTGATACCGGATTAAACGATATTAAGCAGTTAGCTGAATTAAACCAGTTTGGTGAAGTATCGACAAATAAAGGATCAATTAAGAACATCGATATTTCAGAATCTTATACTGCTCATTTAATTAACTACATTAGTCCTGTAAGCTTACGTCCGCTAAAGATAGTTGTTAATGCGGGTAACGGCGCAGCAGGGCATGCTTTGGATCATATAGAAAAAGCATTACAAAAATTGATGGCCAACCCCATCCAGTTTATAAAAGTGCATCATGAACCTGATGGGAACTTTCCGAATGGCATTCCTAATCCTTTATTACCCGAAAATAGAGATAGCACCATTACTGCTATTAGAACCCATAAAGCTGACTTAGGCATTGCCTGGGATGGTGATTTCGATCGCTGTTTCTTATTTGATGAAAACGGCCGGTTTATTGAAGGATATTACATCGTTGGTTTGTTAGCAGAAGCATTCCTTAAGCAGTATCCAGGCGCTAAGATTGTTCATGATCCGCGTTTAACATGGAACACGGTCGATATAGTGCATGAAATGTCAGGTGTCCCTATACAGAGTAAAACAGGGCATGCTTTTATCAAAGAGCGCATGCGTTTAGAAGATGCGGTTTACGGTGGTGAGATGAGTGCGCATCATTACTTTAGAGATTTCTCTTATTGCGATAGCGGTATGATTCCTTGGTTATTAGTTATTGAACTCATTAGTCAATCAGGAAAAAGCTTATCACAATTAGTAGACGAGCGAATGCTTAAGTTTCCGGCCAGTGGGGAGATTAATAGGACGATAACTGAACCAGATAGAGTCATCGCTAAAGTGAAAGCTCACTATGAAAATGCAGCGATTGCTGTCGATTATACAGATGGCTTAAGCATGGATATGGGTGAATGGCGATTTAACCTACGATGCTCTAATACAGAACCTTTAGTGCGTTTAAATGTTGAATCGCGTGCTAATCAAGCGTTAATGCAAGAAAAGACTGCTGAGTTATTAACTTTATTAGCATAGTACTCATTTGAAAATCCTTATGTGTGCTGGGTAATAGCTTTAGAGCAAGTACACATAGGCCAGATCCGTGTATGATTGCTTATTATATAACTACGTATAATGTATATTATGTTAAATTGTATATGTTCCCAACATCCCACCCATTAGGTAACGGTGCTTTAGTGTATCCAAGGTACTAATACTCAGATTGTTGAAACACTCTGTCTTTTAGAATTAATGCAGCATCATGAACTGCTTCTGAAAGTGTTGGACGTGCGTGTATGGTTCTGGCCAAATCTTCGCTACTAGCAGAAAACTCTAATGCTAATACCGCCTCTGCAATTAATTCAGACGCTTGAGTACCGATGATATGCACACCTAATATTTTATCTGAGTGAGCATGCGCGATTATCTTAACAAGCCCTTCTTGTTTATCCATTGCTAATGCACGAATATTTTTTTTAATGGGATGAATAGCGATCTTAATCTCTTCACCACTAGCTCTTAAAGCTTGTTCTGTTTGTCCGACCCACGCGATCTCAGGTTCGGTATAAATAACGCTAGGAACAATCTCATAATTAATAGGATTATTGATACCGGCAATGAAATCTGCGACAAAGATACCCTCTTCTATGCCTTTATGAGCCAACATAGGCCCTAGTAACGTTAGATCACCCACGGCATAAACACCTGGTAAATTGGTACGGCAGTTATCGTCCACATAGACGTAACCGTCTTGATCTAATAATAAATTAGCTTCGGGGGCCGCTAAATTTGCGGTATTAGGACGACTGCCACAGGCCACAATGACTGTATCAACTTTTAATGTATGGGTGCCATCTTGATCTTGATACTCTATTGCTATGTTTTTATTGCCTTTTTTTGCTGAAAGTACGCGCGCACCTAAGCGTAAATCAAGACCTTGATTCTGAAAGAGGCTAAAAGCGGCGCCGGATATCTGCTGATCTAGCACCGATAAGAAATTTTCTTGAGCTTCTAATAATATAGTTGATGCACCTAAGCGACTCCAAATATTGGCCAACTCTAATCCCATAACACCCGCCCCAATAATAGCGAGTTTATTGGGCACTTTATCGATATTTAATGCAGCTTTTGCATCGAAAATATATTCGTTATCAATCTGTATGTTGGGGAGTGTAATGGCTTCTGATCCCGTCGCTAAAATAATGTATTTAGCATTAATGACGGTTTTGATTCCAGTGTCGTCTGCGGTAATTTCGACTTGTTGTGGGTTTAATAAGCGGGCTTTTGCGTGAATATGACCGATTTTATGAGTATTGAATAACTCTACCATCTTGTCACCGATTTCTGCAAGAATGTTATCTTTTCGTTGCAGCATGATGGACATATCTAGCTTAATTTCGTTTGCGAATATACCATGTTGTGCACAATCGTATATCAAACTATGATATTTCTTAGCGGAATCTAAGAGCGCCATAGTGGCGATGTCGCCAGTATTAAGATGCGTATCTTTATTGTTAGCATCATGGCGCGTATTAATACAAGCCGTTTTTAGACCTAATTGAGCAGACCGAACCGCGCTCGCAAAACCAGCAGGACCAGTACCTATAACAATGACATCATAATAATCGTTCGTAATATTGGGCATATTTTAGATGTTGAGTAATAAATGAGCAGGAGATTCTAGACATTCTTTAATCGTTACTAAAAACTGCACCGCTTCGCGACCATCCACTAAACGATGATCGTATGACAATGCTAAATACATAATGGGTCTAATAACAATTTGACCATTTTCTACGACGGCACGTTCTTTAATGGCATGCATACCTAAGATGGCACATTGAGGTGGATTTAAAATAGGAGTTGATAACATAGAGCCAAATACCCCCCCATTAGTGATGGTGAATGTTCCCCCCTTTAGATCGTCATAACTTAAGGTACCTGCTCTCGCCTTTTCTCCGTAAGAAGCAATGCTTTTTTCAATGCCTGCAAAATCTAATTGATCAGCGTCATGCAATACGGGCACAATAAGACCACGTGGTGTACTTACTGCGATACCTAAATCATAATAGCCGTGATAGATGATATCACTGCCATCGATTGAGGCATTAATAGTCGGGAAGTGTTTTAAAGCTTCGATAGAGGCTTTTACAAAAAAGGACATAAAGCCTAATTTAACACCGTGTTTTTTCTCGAATCTGTCTTTATATTGATTACGAAGATCAATGACGTTTTGCATGTTAACTTCATTAAATGTGGTTAACATGGCTGCATTTTGTTGTGCTTGAAGGAGACGCTCAGCTACTTTTGCACGTAAGCGTGTCATAGCTACCCGTTGTTCTGGTCGTATACTTGAACCGGTAGTTGATGCTACAGAAGGTGCGATGGAGTCAGTTACAATAGTAGCCAGCTTGTCTGGCACTACTGTTGATTCATTTTTGATAACTAGCGTATCAGTAGTAGACGATTTATTGAGATGCTCAATAATATCAGCTTTAGTCAGACGACCGCTTTTTCCTGTACCACTGATATCTACTGGATTTAAACTATTTTCGTGTATTAAGCGCCGCACAGAAGGACTGAGTGGCATCTCATCATCATTCACTTTATTGGCATGGGTCGGTGTAACGGGCTCAATAGGCGCTGTTTCTTCGGCTGATTTTGTATTCAAGATCGCTAACACTTCACCTGCAGTCACTATGGCACCATTTTCTTTAAGAATCTGACTTAAGACCCCTGATTCTTGCGCAGTGACTTCTAATACGACTTTGTCTGTTTCAAGATCAATTAAAGCCTCATTCTTTTTGACAAAATCACCTACTTTTTTGTGCCAACTCACTAGCGTTGCATCAGATACTGATTCGGGTAAATTGGGTACTAGAACTTCTATGCTCATATTAATTTCCTAAGGTGTTGCCGTATAAGGCTGATTGAACCACAGCTTTTTGTTGTTCGATATGTACGTGAAACTTTCCTACTGCAGGTGCGGCAGAGGCATCTCGTCCTGCGTATGACACGGTTATTTTTTCCGGCACATGATCAGTGAAATGATGTTTACATTGATACCAAGCACCTTGATTTTTAGGCTCTTCTTGACACCAAATAAATTCTTTTAATTGAGGATACTTTGCTAATTCGGCTTTAAGTAATTTATCGGGGAATGGATAAATTTGTTCTAAGCGTGCAATAGCAACATGCTCCAATTTATCTTGATCACGCGCTTCAAGTAAATCAAAGTACACTTTGCCAGAACATAAAATGAAGCGGGTTACTTTTTTAGGGTTTATTTTATTCTGTTCGCCAATGACCGATTGAAATTGTCCCGTTGTTAAATCTTCTAATGAAGAGACAGCTAATTTATGACGTAATAAGCTTTTAGGGCTCATGATAACCAGTGGTTTACGATAAGGTCTTATTATTTGTCTACGTAATAAATGGAAAATTTGGGCCGGTGTCGTTGGGTTGCAGACTTGGATATTATGTTCTGCGCACAATTGTAAATAACGCTCTAATCGGGCAGATGAATGTTCAGGCCCCTGCCCTTCGTAGCCATGGGGTAATAACATCACTAGGCCGCATAATCGACCCCATTTAGTTTCACCCGAACTAATGAATTGATCGATAACAACTTGCGCGCCATTAGCGAAATCACCAAATTGTGCTTCCCATATCACAAGCGTATTAGGTGTTGTTGTGCTGTAACCATATTCAAATCCCAATACGCCCGCTTCTGATAACAATGAATCAAAGATTAAGGCCTTTCCTTGTTCTTTATCTAAATGTTTTAAAGGCGTATAGGTCTTGTTATTCAGTTGATTGTGCAGTACTGCATGTCGATGTACGAACGTACCTCGACCCACATCTTGTCCAGTGATTCGTATGGGGTGTTTTTCTAATAATAAACTCGCGTAAGCTAAATTTTCTGCAAAGCCCCAATCTAAGGGTAAAGCACCAGCCGCCATTTTACGGCGATTCTCCATGACTTTTGCTACACGTGGATGTAGTTCAAATCCATTGGGTAATCTTTGCATTCTGTCGTTGCAATACCGCAGATAATCCATTGAGATTGCCGTGTTATAAGGCGCATCCCAAGAGGTATTTAAAAATTTATACCATTGATTGGTATACGAGTATTCTGGATTTTTTAATATGGGACGTGACACGACTTCACCGGCTTCTAACAGCTTCTGATAGTCTTGTTCCATTTTAAGCGCATCCCCTGCACTGATAATTTTTTCACTTATGAGTTGTTCGGCATAAATTTTCCGTGTCGTTTTGTGCGTACGGATTTTTTTATACATCAACGGTTGGGTTGCTGCGGGTTCATCGGCTTCATTATGACCTAGACGTCTATAGCAAATAAGATCTATTACAACATCTTTATTAAATGTCATTCTGTAATCTAGCGCTAATTTAGTAACAAATATAACCGCTTCAGGGTCGTCGCCATTCACATGGAAAACTGGAGCCTGAATCATACTAGCTACGTCAGTACAATATAAAGTTGATCTTGCGTCCAAAGGATTACTCGTTGTAAAACCAATTTGGTTATTAATAACAACGTGAACAGTACCACCCGTATTGAAGGCCCGTGTTTGAGACATATTTAAAGTCTCCATCACTATACCTTGTCCAGAGAATGCGGCGTCGCCATGAATAAGTACGGGAATAACGGAGCTTATTCCTTCTTCCCCTGCCCTATCTTGACGCGCTCTAACAGAACCTTCTACTACAGGGTTGATGATTTCTAAATGTGATGGGTTAAAGGCTAGTGTTACATGGACAGGGCCACCTGCCGTCTCTAAATTAGATGAGAAGCCCATGTGATATTTAACGTCACCCGAGCGAGCACCGGGTAATAAAGAAGAAGTCCCTTCAAATTCATCAAATAAACTCGCGGGGCTTTTTCCTAATATATTTACCAATACATTCAAACGGCCTCGGTGCGCCATACCTATGACGATTTCTTTGACCCCTTTTTGACCGGAGTTTTGTATTAATTCATCAAGAATAGGAATTAATGACTCGCCTCCTTCCAGTGAGAAGCGTTTTTGCCCAACGAATCGATGGTGTAAGTGGCTCTCAATACCTTCAGCAGCAGTGAGTAATTTAAGTGTTTCACGTTTTTGTGCCGGCGTTAATGTAACCTTAGCCTTTGATGTTTCTAAACGATTTATCAACCATCGCCTTATCTGAGTATCTACGATGTGCATAAACTCAGATCCGATGCTGGCGCAATAGATTGAGCGAAGATTCTCTATGATTTGTCGTAAGGGAAGTCTATCAACCCCCCCTTGTATGGCACCAGTATCGAATAAGGTATCCATATCAAGCTCAGTCAAGCCATAATATGACGGATCCATATCGGTGGCGGGTTGTGTACCTTTGCCTAGCGGATTACTGTTTGCGATTTGATGTCCGCGCACGCGATAATGGTTAATCAGTCTAGAAACTGCCGCTTGTTTTTTTACACTTTCTTCTGTAAAGCCCTGCAATTGTGCTAACCGACGATGAGATTGAGTTGCTAGTTCTGCGAACCGCTCAACTACAGGCCCATGGGGTGCCTCGTAAGCAATACCTTGTTGGATTTCTTTGAAGTGTTTTTGCCAACTGACTTCAACTGATTCAGGGTCTTCTAAATAACGTTCATATAAACTTTCGATATAGTTAGCATTGCTGCCTTGTAGAGATGAAGAATCTTGAAAAAGTTTAATCAGGTCACTCATTATTGGTATCCAATATATTTGGCAGCGTATTTGCTAAAAACGGTGAAATACGTATTTGGGTGTTGCAATCCATTCTCGCCAAAATGTGTAAATTCAGCAATAAATAAAATATTATCAATAGAATAAGCAGGACAGCGCATTTTTACAAGAGATTAAGCGTGTTGTGTTATAAAATAGTTAAAAAAAACAGCTATCAAAGTTGTTTTTATCTTAGCAAAGGCATCACAAAATATTTTTGAGTGTCATTTAAATAAAAAGCGTTACAAGTGGAGTTACAAAATGCGCATTATATTATTAGGAAGCCCTGGTTCTGGTAAAGGAACGCAAGCGCAGTTCATTACAGAAAAATATTCAATCCCTCAAATATCAACCGGCGATATGTTACGCTCGGCAGTACGTGCAGGAACACCATTGGGCATAGCAGCAAAGAAGATTATGGATGCAGGTGGCTTAGTATCCGATGATTTGATATTAGGCTTAATTAAAGATCGTATCGCTGAAAATGATTGCAGTAACGGATTTTTGTTAGACGGTTTCCCACGAACCATAGCCCAAGCTGAAGGTTTAGAAACTATGGGCATCACTATCGATTATGTTATAGAAATAAATGTTGCCGATGAAGAGATTGTGACGCGTATCGAAGGTAGACGTGTACATCCAGAATCAGGTAGAAGTTATCATGTCAAATTTAATCCTCCCAAAGTTGCAGGTATCGATGATGTATCGGGTGAACCTTTGATACAAAGAGATGATGATAAAGAAGAAACGGTCAGAAAACGCTTGGCGGTTTATCACGCACAAACCAAACCTTTAGTTGATTTTTATTCTGCCTCGAACAAAGAAGTTAAGTTCGCAACTCTTTCTGGCGTTGGATCAGTTGAAGATATCACGCATAAGGTGTTTGAGATTTTAGGTTAATAGTAAATAAATCTATTAAAGTGTGTTTGTTAGCGAGCCTTTAGAGACTCGTTTTTAAATTAGGATAATATTTGATGAGTAAAGTTTATAACGTTGCTGTAGTAGGAGCAACGGGTGCAGTGGGTGAAGCTATGTTAGCTATTCTAGAAGAGCGTAACTTTCCTGTGGGTGAGGTTTATGCCTTAGCCAGTAGTAATTCAGTAGGCAAACGTATACCTTTTAAGGGCGGTTCATTAAGAGTAGAAGATTTAGCTACATTCGATTTCTCTAAAGCACAAATTGGTTTGTTTTCACCTGGGGCATCTATTTCTGAAAAATATGCTCCCATTGCTGCTGCTGCCGGATGCGTTGTTATCGATAACACTTCACAGTTCAGATATGATAATGACATACCGTTAGTGGTACCGGAAGTTAATCCTGAAAAAGTAGCTGAATACGTCAATAGAGGCATCATTGCAAACCCTAATTGCTCTACCATTCAGATGTTAGTGGCACTAAAACCCATATACGATGCTGTGGGGATCACACGTATTAATGTATGTACGTATCAAGCTGTTTCTGGCACAGGTAAAGAAGCGATTGAGGAGCTTGGCAAACAAACTTTAAATTTATTAAATTTACAGCCGGTCTCTGCTAAAGTTTATCCAAAACAAATTGCATTTAACGTTTTACCTCAAATTGATGTCTTCATGGACAATGGGTACACCAAAGAAGAAATGAAAATGGTCTGGGAGACTCAAAAGATCCTAGGTGATAAAAACGTCTTAGTGAATGCCACTGCTGTACGTGTGCCTGTATTCTATGGACATTCAGAAGCTGTTCATATCGAAACACAAGAAAAAATCAGCGCTGAACAAGTTCGTTCTTTATTAAATAATGCTCCCGGTGTCACTCTGGTTGATGAGCGTGTGGACGGGGGGTATCCGACGGCAGTTACAGACTCTTCTGGTAATGACGATGTATTTGTAGGCCGTATTAGAGAAGACATTTCACACCCTAAAGGTATTGATTTATGGGTAGTGGGTGATAATGTTAGAAAGGGAGCAGCGCTAAATAGTGTTCAAATTGCAGAGTTGCTCATTAAAAATTACCTATAAATACTATTCAATGATTTATATCTGACAGTAGGTTTTATTAACCACTGTCAGACTTTATATTAAAAATTATTTAATTAGAAAGGAATGTCGTCGTCATAAGGCGCATCATAAGTTTCAACAGTGGGTGATTGTTTTGCAGGCGTATATTCTCGCGGTGACGAAGAACCACTGTTTTCACCCCTTTTACCCACCAAATCAATAATGTTTGCACTGAGTTCAAGACTTGTTTTTGTGACGCCGTCAGCACCCGTGTACTCACTCTGAGAAAGTTCTCCTGAAACAAAGACTTGCTGACCTTTTTTAAGGTAGTTTTGCAATTGACCTTCAGCACGCTTACCAAATAAAACGACGCGAATCCATAAGGTTTGTTGTTTCTCTCCAAATCCTATATTGTTAGCAACCGTTACATTTAGGATAGCCATTCCGGAGGGAGCATATCTCACTTCTGCATCTCTACCTACAGTACCGGTAAAACTAAAAACATTACTCATGATTCGACCCTATAATATTAGTTTGCTATTCATTAAAGAGGGGGGGGGGAACATAACTTACCCCCCCTACTTTTTATTAGTTGAAAGTTGAACCCGGTGTGGCTGGTAAAACAGGCATCGTTTGTTTTGGGAACTGACCTGTCAAGCCGTTTAAGAAGGCAACAATGTCAGCAACTTCAGCTTTAGTCAATTCTTTATCTAATTGAGTTTTAGCCATAACAGTGACGGCTTCATCTAATGTTTTTACAGCACCATTATGAAAATAAGGTGCCGTTAAGGCGATATTACGTAGGGTTGGAACTTTGAAAAAATGTTCGTCGCTTTCTTTTTTAGTGACTTCAGCTAAACCTTTATCATCTTTAAAGTGATATTTAGCAGCATAAACAGGATTGCTATGAATAGGGAATTGTTGGAACATACCAGGGCCATTAAAGGCAGGACCACTGTGACATGATGTACAACCTAATGATTGTACTTTTTCCATACCACTAATTTGTTGTGCAGTTAATGCAGATTTATCACCAGCAACATAGCGATCATAAGGACTATAAGGCGTTATTAATGTTCTTTCATAGGCAGCAATTGCTTTAGTCGCATTATCTTTTGAAATAGAGTTCTTACCAAATGCAGTTTCAAATGCGACTTCATAACCTTCAATTGTTTTTAATCTTGCGACTACATCATCCCAACTTTTCATACCCATTTCGATTGGGTTAGTAACCGGGCCTGCGGCTTGAGCTTCTAAAGTTGCAGCTCTACCATCCCAAAACTGTACGGCATTAAAGGCGGCATTCCATACAGTGGGTGCACTACGACCACCGGTTTGGCCATTAACGCCCATAGAATTAGGTCTATTATCTTCACCGCCTAACATAGTGTTATGGCAAGATGCACATGAAACAGTGCCTGTAGATGATAAACGAGGGTCATGATAGAGCATTTTGCCTAATTCAACTTTCTCATCAGTCGTTGGGTTATCTGCCGGTGCAGGTGCTGAAGTGGGGAGTGTTTCCCATGCTGAAGCTACTGATATTGAACTAACTAACGCCAGTGCAGTGACTAGCGAACGAATTTTAAACATACTATTCTCCAGATATTATTATAGGTGTTATTAAGGACGTGGTATTTATGTCTTTTATGCAAATAAACGAGACAAACTTAGATAAATTTTAAATATAAACTCATCAATATACAATCTAATTACATCATAACATTGACAAGATGATTGCGATTAGGAAATGTATCCATTATTGCCATCCATATCGCCATTTATTGGAGTTTTGTAAGTCAATCCAATTTATTTCACATTCACGGTGCGTCAACACTGCCTCAATAATACACGTAGATATTTCATTCAAATCATTTTTGATGACTTTGGTGACTATAAAATGTTTTTCTCTATTTATTGGTTCTATAGCAGTCCACTTACTAAATAGAAGTTTATTTGGGTTGATCTGATTGAAAAGTTTATTTTTCATTTCATAAATCAAGCGCTTTCAGCGCAGTTGAAAGTTCACTGTATTCAAATACGAAATTCAATTCCAGTAATTTGATAGGTAACACACGTTGACTGCACAGTAATAAACCTGCCATTTCTCCTAATAGAGCAGTTAGAAAAAACGTAGGCAATGGAAGAAATGCAATTCTATGTAACCTGTTGGCCAAAATATGGGTAAATTCCGCATTGATTATAGGATGGGGTGCCGTAGCATTGTAGGGTCCCTGCATCCTTTCATCAGACATCATTTTTAATACAATGGCTAACCAATCATGGATATGTATCCATGACATCCATTGTTTACCTGACCCTAACGTACCTCCTAATCCTAATTTAAAAGGTAATAGCATGCTTTTTAAAAATCCTCCACCCGACCCAATCACTAACCCTGTGCGTATCAAGCACACTCTAATTCCGGCCTCTTGCGCTTTTAAAGCTGTATTCTCCCAATCAGCACAAAGTTGATGTGAAAAATCGGTGTGACTTACAGTAGTCTCTTCACTTACAGTAATATCGCCCTGCTCTCCATAGATTCCGATAGCAGATCCGCTGATTAAAACAGACGGTTTATTATTTAAAGTAGAGATTTTATCTACTAATTGTTGTGTTGTAATTATTCTACTGTCTCTTAGAAGAGATTTACGATTGTTTGTCCAAAGTCGGCCAAAAATAGGAGCTCCCGCTAAATTAATGACACAATCAAAAAAATCACTATCATCGATTTGATTGATATTACTGAGTAACTTAACGTCGTTATTAAATAGTCTCCGTGCGTTATTAACGTCGTGGCTTAAAAGAGTAATCTCATAATTTAAGATTCTTAATTCTTTTACCAATGCAGACCCTAAAAATCCCGTACCACCCGTTATAAGTATTTTTTTCATCTCGCCACCTCACATAACATCATTAGAATGAATAAGTATTGTACATGTTTTGTTCAAGTATAAGTTGACAATCAAATAATGCCAGTTATGTTATTGCCATACGAATAAAGTGTGAAGTGTAACTTTATAACTACGATTTTGGTAATCGCATTTATAAGATGCATTACAAAATGTCCTCCTCTGTAAACCCTCCTTAACCTTTTGAAGGAGGGTCTTTTTTTGGATAGAATATTATGATGAATTCACTATCTAACAATAAGTTTACGTTATTAAGAATATTAATCGAGCTTAATTTCTATTGTGCTGTTACGCTCCTTATTGGAGCAAGTTTTCTATCTATTTACGATGAATACTCTTTGTTTATATTCAACGAAGATTTGTACGGCGCATTAGATAATAATTTACGCATGATTATGGTTTATCTAGCAATAACAGAATGTGTCGTGCTTTTTTATTGTTTTGTAACAAAAAACTTCAGACTCATGATGCCAGTTGGCTTTTTCTTAATTTTAATGATTGGATCAATGGAATTTTATGGCGAGATAAATACCGTTGCTATAGACGAGCACTTTCCATTATTTTTTCTCTATACTGGTATTTCACACATTATGTTTGGTGTAATGGCGGATATTGAGAAAAGATTATCATCTAGAGAAGATGATAATTTAGAAATCGGTTAAAGTTTCAACTTGAGTAAATAACATCGAATTGTTGAATTAAAGCCTTAATATCAACTCTATTAATGAGCTTTGTTTTTAACGAAAAATCAGTCTGTTCCAAACCATACAATTGAACAGATTCCGTCTCAACGTATATATCGTTTACGTCATATAATGCTAATGAATGAAATATTGCACTGGTATCTTTAAAAGTCGCATCAGATGGGTGTTGATTTTTTTTTAAATTAAATACGGCATCATCCATTAAAAGTATCCCGACAACCTGATCAAAAGCGGCGGTAGTCAAAATAACATCAAGTGTCTCTTGTAGGTAAGTACCGGTATGGGCTGCTTTAGTTAAAGTAAATAAATATTTTTTCATAGACTTAGCCAAAGACTAAAAAGCGATCTGCTAACAAGGTAGCTTCAACCCATTGGCCTAAACCAGATATTCTAAAGCCCTCTGCTAAATCATTATCTACTTTACCCTGTCTACTAGATTCATCGCTTGATAATAAACCGCGTCGTTGTGCTGCAGAAATACACACCACTAAATCAATTTGATAACGATTGGCTAGCAGGGTCCATTGCTGAGTTACATTCAATTCATCATCGAGGGGGGTTGAATGTTTAAAAGCATTAAAAATGCCTTCATGATAAAAAAAGATTCTAAAGACCTCATGCCCCTCTTCCAATGTGGCTTTAACAAATTTTAAAGCCATGTGACTTGCATTAGAATGAAAGGGGCTCGCATTGATTTGAATGGCAAATTTCATTGAGGTGATATCTAGGTTTATTATAAATACGCCTTATTCTATAATAGAAAGAAAATTTCACATTCTTATTATTGCGTTATTCATCACTTTCAAAACTAAAATGTTCAAGCGCACTACTCTTTCAATCGCTTTATGTTTAACGCTTTTACCCCGTATTCAATACGCTGAAGAAATAACTAAAATTGAACTACCTGACATGGGAGATTCATCGGGCACCCTAATATCGCCAGCAGAAGAAAAAGAATTTGGCGAAGAGTTTTTCAGAAGCTTACATTCACAGATCACCATTAATCAAGATCCTGAGGTTCAAGATTATATTCAAATGATCGGACAAAAATTAACTGCAAATAGTGATGCACCTAGCCATCCTTTTCATTTTTTTGTTGTGATGGAAAATGATATCAACGCGTTTGCAGGCCCAGGAGGATATATAGGTGTCAACTCTGGGTTAATATTAATGACAGAAGATGAAAGTGAATTAGCATCAGTATTAGCCCACGAAATTTCACACGTTACACAACGACATTTATTTCGTGCCGCTGAAGCGGCAGGCAGATTATCTATTCCTAGCGCAGCAGGCATGTTAGCCGCTATATTATTAGGAACGCAATCTCCGCAAATGGGTCAAGCGGCCATCATGGCCATCATGGGGGGGAACATTCAATTTCAAATTAATTTTACCCGTGAAAACGAAGAAGAAGCTGATCGCGTTGGCATGCAAACCTTATCGGCCTCTAAATTTGATCCTCGCAGTATGCCAATATTTTTTGAGCGCTTACAACAAGCCACTCGTTATTATGGTCAATCAGTACCTGAGTTTTTAAGAACTCACCCTGTAACTGCCTCACGTATTTCTGATACCCGAGGGCGTGCCGAGACATATCCTTACAAACAATATCCAGATTCACTTTCATATCAATTAACAAAAGCAAAATTACGCGTTATCACGGATACTGACCCCCAAAAAAATACATCTAAAGAATATTTCAATACCAGAAAATCATTGGGAACGCTTGAACAACGTACAGTAGCAAAATATGGCTCGGGGTTAGTTGCATTAAAGACGGAAAAATACAAAGAAGCGGAAAGTATTTTCCAAGAACTGATACATGATTACCCTGATCAATCTCAATATGCAAATGCATTAGCAAGTGCCGCATTCGAAGCTCACAATTACCCTATTGCTGTATCACGCTATCAAAAGTTAGTCAGTCAGTTTCCGGATAATGATGCTATTAAGCTAGACTACATTGCCGCTTTGTTAAAAGTAAAAAAACCAGACCTGGCGAGAACTCTCTTACTGTCAATAAGTTATCAAATACAACGAATACCCGTTTACTGGGAATTATTAGGTCAAGCTTATAGTGATTTAAAACAGCCTGCAGAATCACATAGATATTTAGCAGAATATTACTTTGCAATGGGGCAAACACAAGATGCCATATTACAAATTAAATTAGCGCAAACCTCTCCAGATCTTAATTTTCAACTCTCCTCGATCTTAAACGAACGTCTTAACTTCTTCTACAATCAACAAGCGGAAGCTAAAAGAAGTCGATAATTTATAAGATCTTTAGATTAGATTAACTACGCTGTTTTTAATTCATGGAGCCAATCCCGCCATATCGATATTAATACAGCCATTAAAACGGGGCCTAAAAACAGACCTAACATTCCAAATGCTTCCATACCCCCAAAGATACCTAATAATGTCCATAAAAATGGCAACTTAACGGCTCCACCAATTAATGCTGGACGCACATAATTATCTGCAATCATGGTTAATAGCATGCCATATGTAAAAAGACTGGCGGCTTCAATTGGATGTCCTTGAGCTATAAGTACTATTGCACAGGCACTAAATATTATTTTTGCTGCAAAAGGTATTAGAGCAAAAATGCCGGTAACTGCCCCCAAAATAGCAGGATTATCTAAGCCAGCAAATGCGTAACCGAGCCCCATTAATAAACCTTTACCCACCCCTACGACTAACATACCATTTACTGTAGACCTCACTGCAGCATTTGCATGTAGGGTATAGCGATGACCTTTATTACCGAATAGTCTATAAGTGCTCTCTAATATGTTTTGACCCAACTTATGGCCATGTTGATAAACAAATAATAGTGTCAGTAAAATGATTAAAAATCCAAAAAAGTGTTGAACTAATAGATTAGCGGTGTCTTTTGTAAAATACAAAACACTCCCACTGTCTATCCAATGAATAGCATTTTTAGTGGCTGTTGCGCTACCCAACTCCCTTAACCAGTATGCCTTTGCATCCGCTCCAATCCATGGCAAGTTCTCAACCCAGATAGGACAAGGTATTCCATTCACATCTGCCGCTTTAAAAAGTTCTGCCAGATTTTTTCCTTCTGTGACTAACCGACATAAACCATAACCGACAGGTACAAAAACAACAGCGGCTATCAATATCGTTAAGCCCAAACCGACCCATGTTTCTTTATGCGGTATATGAGACATTGAAAGTAGTCGTTGATAAAGAGGCCACGTTGAAATAGCAAGAACAACTGCCCATACTAATAAGTCGAGAAAGTCATGTAAGACCCATACACCCAATAAAAGTAATGATAATCCAGCCACTAAACAGGCACGATTCTGGGTATAAGTAGTCATGAGATCTTAATTAGAAAATAAATAATCTATTTTATTAGACCTTAGCGACAAGAATATGACAGAACTAAATAGTCACTTTCAATTTGTAGGGCTTTTCAACCAAAATGACGACTAGTAGATAAGTAACCAATAATAAGCCCGCCACTTCCCAGTTTTTTTGACCGCTGAAGTATTGAGGAATAGAGTCTTGAGCACAAAATAAAATAATGCCTAAGCCAATATAGCCCAAAATACGTTTAAGATCATACATCACGGGATAGTAATATCGCCCGAGCAAATAAGAAACCAGTGTCATAAAGAAATAACACGCTAGAGTAGCCCAGGCTGAGCCCATATAGCCCAATAAAGGGATCCACCAAATATTAAGAACCACGGTTATCAATGCGCCCGAGAGAGATACCAAAGCACCTAATAACGTTTTATCGGTTAACTTATACCAAATTGATAAATTTACATAAATGCCCAAGAATAAATTAGCCATCAATAAAATGGGAACCACAGGCAGACCGCTCCTATACTCTTCCCCTAAAAAATATTTGAAAAAGTCTATAAACAATGAAACGACTAAAAAAATAAAAACACAAAAAATAACGAAATATTTGAGCACCATCGCATACACTTCTTTAGCATCATTCTTATCGGCATAAGCGAAGAAAAAAGGCTCAGCTGCAAATCGAAATGCTTGGATGAAAAGTGTCATTAATATAGATAATTTATAACAGGCACTGTAGATCCCCAACATTTGCATATTGGTTTTTAAGTCGAAAGGTAAAAGAAACTTTAATAAAGCTCTGTCCAGCATTTCGTTAATAATCCCAGCGAAACCAATGACAACCATCGGTAAGGAGTAGCGCAGTATTTTACGAAATAAAGTCTTATCAAACCCCCAACGTAGCCCCAATAACTGGGGAAATAGGACGATGAACTTAAAAGCACTGGCTATTAAATTAGCTAAAAAGATGTAAGTAATACCTACTTCTGGTTTATAGATATCTTGTACCCAAGACTCAGGATGGCTTGCTAACTCTTTTGGGCAATAGACAATAAAAAACAAACTTAACAGAACCGTAATTAAAATTTCGATAATTTTGATACCCGCAAAAAGAAAGGCTTTATTTTCTGCGCGTAAGCGAGCAAAAGGAATGGCAGCCATGGCATCTAAGGTTAATATTGCACTAAAGCACAAGACGTATTCAGGATGAGCGCTGTAATTTAGAGCTGCAGAAAGCCGATTATTAGCAATGACAATAAGCCCAAGAAAAAGTACATTGATTAAGAGGACAAATAATAAAGCCGTGGAATAAGCCACATCATGATGTAACTGTGCTTTATCACGGAATCGAAAGTAACCCGTCTCAAAACCGAACAGTAATAAAACAGAAAAGAAGCCCGCATAAGCATAAAACTCAGAGACAACACCGTATTCAGCTGCAGAGAAATAATAGGTATATAGAGGAACTAATAAATAATTAAGAAAGCGCCCAAAGATACTACTCAGACCATAAATTGCAGTTTGTGAAGCAAGTTTCTTGATAATGCTCATACTGATAGTGTGCCGATTAAGATAATAATTCCCAAACAGGGTTAATATTAGCCGGTAATTGGGCAATTCGACCTAATTCAACATAAGGATTAGTATCATTATGGAAGTCTGAACCCACTGAACCAGCGAGCTGATATTCTTGGGCATATCGGGTGACTAAACGTATTTCATCCTGGCTAATTCTACTGGTGATTACTTCAATGCCTTGACCACCCAATAATTTAAACTCAGCAAGCAAACGTTTGATATATTTGGCTGATAACTTATACCGCAATGGGTGTGCAATAACCGCCACGCCACCAGCACTTGTGATCCATTTAACAACCTCTTCTAACTCAGGCCAAATGGTCGGTACAAAGGCGGATTTACCTTGGCCTAAATAACGATCAAACGCTTCTTGCTGAGTATCTACATGCTTTTGTGAAAGTAAAAAATCAGCAAAATGTGTGCGCGTAATCATCCCATCTCCTGCAGATGCTTTTACCGCCTCTAAGGCACCAAATATATTTTTTTTCTCTAATTTGGCGGCCATTTTTTCAGAACGTTCGTAACGTAAGGTCTGTAAATAATCTGTAATTTCAACTAATGGTTCATAGGTTGGATCAATACCTAATCCTACTATATGCAAACAGTGTTTTTGCCAATTTGACGAAAGTTCTATGCCAGGAATAAAATTAAGGCCAATAGACTCTGCTTTTTTCTGAGCGGCCGCTAACCCTGCTACAGTATCGTGATCAGTTAAAGCCAGTGAAGTTACACCTTGCTGCTGCGCTCTTAAAACGACATCTTCTGGTGTAAATGCGCCATCGGAGGCAGTAGAATGGCAATGTAGATCATAAACGTGTGTCATATGCTGCTCTTATATATTATTGGTACTCGCCATACAATTTAGCGTAAAGGCCGTTTTGAGTGATCAATGTTTCATGATGCCCCTGTTCACAAATGATGCCATCTTCAAATACATAAACATGATCAGCTTGCCTTACAGCGCTTAAACGATGAGCAATAATAAGGGTGGTTCTATCTTTAAGAAATGCCGCCATGGCTAAATGAAGCTTATGTTCAGTTTCTGAATCTAAAGCAGAAGTAGCTTCGTCCAAAATAACCACTTTAGGGTCGGCGACTACCATACGTGCAATAGCCATACGTTGTCTTTGGCCTCCTGATAAGCGCATGCCTAAACGGCCCACAATCGTATCAAGCCCGGATTCTAATTCTTTCACGGTATCTAATAATTGGGCAATTTCTAGCGCTTTCCATAACGTTTCATCAGATACAGTTTTTCCTAAAGTGAGGTTCGCTCTAATACTGTCATTAAATAGCACAGGATGTTGCAGTACCGTCACAACGTTTTCTCTGACAATATCTAATCCAATGTCTTCAATAGAAACGCCATTGAATTTTATATGACCTGAGCTCGGCAAATATACGCCTATCAATGTCTGTATTAACGTAGATTTACCCCCGCCACTGGCACCCACTAAGGCTATTTTGTCACCGGAATTAATAGTCAGATTAATCCCATTAAGAATTTTTTCTTGACCGTAACTAAAGTGCAAATCTTCGATACTAATAGCGACCGTTTTAGTATTTAGGAAAGGGTTGAATTTATGAGGGTAATGGGGTTCTTGCTGGAGAGCTGTTAAACGATTTATTCTTACTAAAGCCGCTTTTGCAGCAAAAAAAGCATATTGAATACCCAATATTTCTTGTACGGGCGCCATCATAAACCAGAGATACCCAAATACGGCCAACATTTGCCCGATACTTAAGTCAGAGTAGAAAACCATTAACATAGCAACCGCTCTAAATATATCGAACCCAAATAAAAATACTAAAAAACTTAAGCGTGATGCGGCATCGCTTTTCCAAGCATAAGCGGCTGAGAAATCTTTTACCGAGCGGGCTGATTCAATGAGTGCTTTACAATAATGCTGCTCCCTATTACTGGCTCTTATTTGATGTATGGCCTCTAAAGTTTCAGTGAGTGACTGTTGGAAAACCTCGTATGCAGAATTTTCTTTAGACTTTAAATCTTTAACACGAGATCCCACAAGGCGAGTTAAATAGATAACCACTGGGTTTAATAACAATATAAATAGACCTAACTGCCAATGCATCCACAATAAAATGACAGCAGTGCCCATTATCGTCAGTAAAGCAACTATTAACCGACTCACCGTCGTACCAATAAAGGTATCAATCGTATCAAGATCTTTAACTAAATGGCTGACCACACTCCCAGAACCTAAGCTTTCATATTCAGCCATTGAAATAGTCTGTAAATGATTGATTAAATTTTTTCGTAGCCGAAAGATAATATCCTTAGAAATGCAAGAAAAATGCCGAGCTTGAATAATATTAAATAGACTGGCCATAAGTCTTAATAAAAGACTCACTAGCAAAATAACAGAAATATATAAGACGGGAAGTTGCCACTCTAGAGGTGACCAATGATTAATAAAACTGATAACCCAACCAGGCTTGTTTAACAAAACTTCATCAACCAACAAGGGCATTAACAACGGCACAGGAACACTGGCAATAGTTGCTAACAAGGCAATGATGTGGGAATAAATGAGGGTTTTCTTGTGCTCTAAGGCAATTTTATAAATGCCTTTCCAAGTATAAATCCTTTGATTTGGGTGTTGTTGCACAAAAAACTGAAAGTCATTAGGTGATATTTTATTGAATTATAACATTTTAAACACCAGTTTTTCAGCAACTTATTCTAGTACAGCACGCCACATCACTTTGGTTTAAGTAGCGTGCTGTTTAAAGAGTAGTTTTATGCAGAAGCTAATAATTCAGCAACAATGGCATCACCCATTTCCACAGTACCGCAAGTAGAATTGGGATTAATGTCTTTAGTGACATATTTACCTTCAATGACTACTTTCTCTACCGCTGCTTTAACTCTGTCAGCCGCTTTAGTTTCACCTAAATAATTTAACATCATTACACCCGCCATAATAACAGCGATGGGATTAGCTAAGTTTTTACCTGCGATATCAGGCGCACTGCCATGAACCGCTTCAAATAATGCGGCATCAGCGCCTATATTAGCGCCAGGAATTAAACCTAATCCACCGACTAAACCGGCCGTTAAATCCGACAAAATATCACCAAACATATTGGTTGTTACAACGACATCAAATTGCTGTGGATTCATCACCATGTGCATACATGCAGCATCGACAATTTTTTCATCAAATTGAATATCAGGATATTTAGGCGCTATTTCTCTAGCCACTTCAAGGAAAAGACCTTGGCTATATTTGAGAATATTTGCTTTGTGGCAAACAGTGACTTTTTTACGATTATTATCACGTGCATATTTAAAAGCATATTCAACAATACGTTCAGAAGCAACCCGCGTAACGACGGCTAAACTTTCAGCAATATCTTTTTTAGGTGTCAAATAATGTTCAAGACCGGCATAAAGACCTTCTGTGTTCTCACGCACGATAACAATATCAACATCATCATATCTTGTTTTAATACCAGGCCAATTTTTTGCAGGACGCACATTAGCATACAAATCATATTGTTGACGCAGTGCCACATTGATACTTCTAAAGCCAGTGCCCACCACAGTGGTTAAAGGACCTTTAAACGCTACACGGGTTTTATCAAAAGAAGCCAAGGTTTCATCGGGTAAGGGTGTACCAAATTTTTCAAATGCAGATAACCCAGCATAAGCTTCTTCCCAGTTAATTTTTACACCTGACGCATCAATAACTTTTACCGCTTCATCCATGATAGACGGACCAATTCCATCACCTTTTATTAACGTGACATTATGCATAATTAACTCCACAGATTATTTAAAACTTTCGCCTAACGGCAGGTGAATTTAGAGGGGGCAATCACTATTTGATTGGCCGATGTGATAATAACAAGTCTTGAGGCCTGTAGTCCAATGTTTACGCCATATTTTCGTAAATTTCGACCGTAAATCGTGGGCTACAGATCGCCAAGAAGACTAAATCATCACGCCCTGTATTCGTAATACTTTGAGGACTAGCCGGTGGAATAATAACAACATCACCTGACACTAAGATTTCCACGGATTGACCAGGTACATTAAATGCCCCCTGCCCAGATAGAATCACATAGCGTTCAACAACACCTTGTAAACGATGCAACTTAGTTGTAACACCCGGCTTTACACGGGCTCTGGCAATCGACACATCAGGATCAGTCTCTGTATTAGAGAGCTCCAAGATGTAACAACCTTCGTCAAAATAATATTCTTCTGCCTCATTGGCTTTTAATACAAGTGCTGCCATTAATTGGACTCTACCGGAGTTAATAAAACTAATAAGTTGGTTATAAAATCTATTTTTTCTTCTGTCGACTCAAACGTTTTAATGTATTTTAATTTATCTGCACCATCAAACTTAAAGACACTGGCGCGGGTTTGAATCAAATTAATGAGCTGTTCTGCATTAATTTTCGGTTCAGCCGTAAATATAATGCGCCCCCCCCCACTATTGGCTTCAATCTTCTTAATACCCAATTTTTCAGCTTGTTGTTTTAACTCAGTCACACTAAACAAGGTCTTAACTTGTTCAGGCAATAAGCCAAAACGGTCTATCATTTCAATTTGCAACTCACGTAAGTCAGCAGAGGTTTCAGTACTCGATATACGCTTATATAACACTAACCGTGAATGGATATCGGGTAAGTAATCTTCAGGAATTAAAGCGGCCGCTTGTAAATCAACCTCAGCACCATGATCCATAGGTGCATCTAATTCAGGTTGCTTACCGGATTTTAAGGAGTTAACGGCACGATCTAACAACTCAGTATAAAGAGTAAAGCCAATCTCTTGAATTTGACCACTTTGTCCATCGCCCAATAATTCGCCCGCCCCTCTAATCTCAAGATCATGCGATGACAACATAAAACCAGCACCCAAATCCCCAGACGCCTCAACCGCTTCTAAGCGCTTTTGAGCATCTTTAGTTAATAGTGATTTGGGGGGCACTATAAAATAAGCATAAGCCCGATGGTGAGACCGCCCTACACGACCTCTTAATTGATGTAATTGTGCCAAGCCTAATTTATCAGCACGATTAATAATAATTGTATTGGCGCTTGGAATATCAATACCACTTTCAATAATCGTAGAGCAAACTAAAAGATTAAAACGCTGATGGTAAAAATCTAACATGATACGTTCAAGTTCCCGCTCGGGCATTTGACCATGGGCAATTTCGATACGCGCCTCAGGAATCAACTCTGATAACTCACGCGCCATCTTCTCCATGGTTTTTACTTCATTATGCAAGAAAAACACCTGACCACCGCGTTTTATCTCCCTAAGACAGGCTTCTTTGACTTGCGCGTCTACCCATTCTGTAATAAATGTTTTAATCGCGTGACGATTTGGGGGCGGACTGGCAATAATGGATATATCGCGCAAACCAGACATAGCCATATTTAACGTTCTAGGGATAGGCGTTGCCGTTAACGTTAAGAAATCAATTTCACTGCGTAGCTTTTTAAAATGTTCTTTTTGACGGACACCAAAACGATGTTCTTCATCAATAATCACTAACCCCAATTCCTTAAATTTAAGCTCTTTAGATAAAAGTGTATGCGTACCAATGACAATATCCACCTTACCTTCAGCTAAATCAGCCGTAATTTGCTTTATTTCTTTAGGGGTAACAAATCGAGACATAACCTCAACTCTAAACGGCCAATCTGCAAAACGGTCTCTAAAGTTCTGATAATGTTGCTGTGCTAACAAAGTAGTGGGTACCAAAACAGCGACTTGCTTACCACTTTGAGCGGCTATAAAAGCCGCGCGCATAGAGACTTCTGTTTTACCAAAACCCACATCACCGCAAATAACACGATCCATAGGTTGTCCACTGGCCATATCATCTAAAATAGCTTCAATAGCCGTTTGTTGATCGGGTGTTTCTTCAAAAGCAAAAGCATCTGCAAAAGTTTGATACTCGCTCTGGTCAATTACAAAAGCATGCCCCGACTTAATCGCTCTTTTTGCATGAATTTCTAATAATTCTGCCGCCACATCACGTATTTTTTCAATGGCTTTTTGCTTAAGCTTAGACCATTGTTCGCCCCCTAATTTATGCAAAGGTGCGTCATCAGGATTCATGCCCGTATATCGGCCAATCACATACAAGGTTGAAACAGGCACATACAGCTTATCGTGATTAGCATACTCCAGCGTTAAAAACTCTGAAGTAATACCGCCAATTTGTAAAGTTTGTAAGCCTAAATACCGCCCTACTCCATGATCCCTATGCACAACGGCTGAACCAACAGTAAGTTCATTAAGATTATTAACAATGTTTTCTAATTCTTTGTTTGCAGATTGTTTTCTACGGCGTCTTTGTAATACTTTTTCACCTGATAATTGGCTTTCAGTAATAATGGCAAGGGATGGATTAGCTAAACAAATGCCTTCCTCCATCGGTGCAACAATAATACACGGCGATACTTCTGAATTAAGAAAGGCTTGCCAATTCTCAACGCTCTTTAAGGTGATTTTATAAGAACGTAGTCTTTCTATTAATGCTTCTCTGCGCCCCGCTGATTCAGAAACAAATAAAATTTTGCCTGCAAAAGACTCAATAAAGTGTTGTAAATGGGCTGCGGGAGTGTTGGATTTAGTATCCAACATAACCGATGGCAAAGGTAAGCAAAGCGAAGCGGCATCGGCACCTACGGTCTGGTTAGAAAGCGTAATACGGGCAAACTGAGACAACTGCGCTTCTAACAGCTCTGCAGATAAAAATAACTGAGCTGGCTTTAATAAAGGGCGTTCTAGATCATATTTTCTTTGCTCAAAACGCTCTTCTGCCTCGCTATAAAAAGCAGTGGCTGTCGTATTAATATTCTCTGACATCACCAAGACAGCCGATTTAGGAAGGTATTCGAATAAAGTGGCCGTTTGTTCAACAAACAACGGCAAATAATACTCTATGCCATTAGGCGTAATACCTTTGCTAATATCGACATATAGCGTATTTTTAGGCGAAGTGTCAGGGAATTGAGCTCTAAACGCTTGTCTAAATAATTTGATAGAAGCATCAGTAAAGGGAAACTCCCGCGCCGGAAATAATTGAATTTGATCAATCTTATCTAAAGAACGTTGCGACTCCGGATCAAACGTACGGATTGATTCAACTTCATCATCAAATAATTCTATGCGATAAGGGACTTTGCTACCCATCGGAAATAGATCAACAATGGCACCTCTAACGGCAAATTCGGCATGCTGATATACCTGAGATACACACTGATAGCCGACGCTCTCAAGTTTTATACGATTGAGTTCTAAATTAAAAACATCACCGACTTTAATAGCAAAACTATTGGCCAATACATGCTCTCGTGGTGCGAGTCGATGCATCAGTGTCGTGGCAGATAGAATTAAAGCGCCACGTTTAACTTCAGGCAATAACGCCAAAGTTTTTAAGCGTTCTGAGATAATTTCAGAAAGTGGACTAAAAACATCATAAGGTAACGTTTCCCAATCCGGAAAGTGCAGTAACGGCGTATCATAAGCAAGAAAAAAAGCTAAGTCGTGCTCAATTCTCAAAGCCGTCTGACTATCGGGAGTAATAATCACAAATAAATTATTTGAATTATTAATCGCAGAAGCTAGGCTTATAGCATCAGCGCAACCTGTTAAACCTGACCAAATGACAACAGAATCCTTGGTGTTTGGAATACGGGGTGAAAAGATTGAGGCATTAGACATCAGAAATTAACTTAGAAACATGGCATCGCCATAACTAAAAAATCGATAAGACTCATCAATCGCATGTTGATAAGCACACATAATAGGTTCATAACCTGCAAAAGCAGATACAAGCATTAATAAAGTTGATTCAGGTAAATGGAAATTAGTAAGCATCGCATCGACAGATTTAAATTGATAGCCCGGGGTAATAAATAAATCAGTATCACCAAAACCAGTCGTAAGCACTCCCGACGGAGACGCTGACTCTAAAGCTCTAACGGCGGTAGTGCCAATAGCGACAACACGTCCCCCTTTAGCTTTAGTGGCATTAACAGCATCTACCGTAGACTGTGATACTGCAAAATATTCTTTATGCATGACATGTTCCGCTAAATTTTCAACTCGCACAGGCTGAAATGTACCACTACCCACATGCAAAGTAACAAAAGCCGTGGCAATGTTTTTAGCTTTAATTTTAGCTAACATACC
>CANGLL010000016.1 GCA_947454605.1 Methylococcaceae bacterium
AGGTGCCAACCATAAACCCGCTAAGAAACCTAAAATAACAGTGGGTAAAGCGCCCATTAATTCAATAGTCGGTTTTACATATTGACGCATTTTAGGCGTCATAAAATACGCGGTATAAATAGCGCCCATTAAAGCCAATGGCATCGCGACTAACATCGCATAAAACGCGGCTTTTAAGGTACCGAACACTAAGGGAGTTAAGCTGTATTTAGGTTCAAAATCAGAGTTAGCAGAAGAGGACTGCCAAATGTAATCCGGTTTAGCATAACTTTCGTACCAAACCTCTTGCCACAATGACTGTATAGACACTTCAGGATGTTTATTCTCAACAGTCCAAGACTTCATTTGTCCGTCAGCTTCTTCAACTAACACCGCATTCGCTCTAGGCGATAAAGCCGCAGCAGTCGGTGTGCTATCACCGAGTGACTCTTTAATTAACTGTCTTTCAGAGGTTGAATGATAAACACCTAATACATTAGAGGCATCAACCGTAGAAAAACCCTTACGACGCTGTTCTGGGTTGATATAAAGCACCGCTTTATCGGAGACTTTAAACGCTCTTATTTTTTCTAACTTAAAGCTGTTACGCTCACTTCTGACCTTACTCCATTGCGTCACTAAGCCAGATGAATCACCTACCATCAACGATAAATCACCGTTTAAAAAGGCACTGCTTGTAACTGATTCACCCGACTCTACCATCGATTGTTCGTTGATTAAGACCGGCGCCGTTTTTTCAGTAATATTAATAACCGCCAAAATACCGTCAGAATTAAACAGATAAAGATTAGCTTCGTCTTTATCGATTAAAATCTTATTCACTTTCTGGGCAGAAACCGCATCAACAATGGCATCTGTGCGTGTTAAGGTCGCTTCATCTGAGAATAATGATTGCTCTTTCTCAAAATGAGCTAAGCGAATTTTTGAATTTCCTGCCGCATCAGCAACTGTTTTAGCAACGACGGTGCTGGATTTGTCACCGATTTTAACGGCCACATTTTCTAAACTGGCCCCTGTATCATCAACCACCAGCGGGGCTTCACCCATGGGGTAAGATAAAGACGGCGTAATAACGCGCACATTATTAGGATAAGACACTTTATATTGATGTTTTACGATAACGACTTTACCATCTGATAAACCGTATATCACCGCACCTTCATCAATAGGACTACCCTGTGAAAAACTCACAATTTTAGAACCTTCAGGAATTTTTACGGATTCACTTAGAATCGGTTGACCAGTCGCAAGGCTAAAGAATACCACCTTCCCCGTTTCAGTAAATCTGGCAGCGACTTCATTTTGTTCTTCTATTTCGAGTAATACCGTTTTACCTAGATTAGCTTCAGGCACGCTGTATTGAGCAATCGGCTCTGCAGATGCAGATATAAAAAGTGGATAAACCACATACAGTAAATAAAAGAATATGAGTGCAATTGCAAAAATGATGCCTAAACCACCCGCAATGACCCCGTAACGAGCTGCTAAATCCTTAAAAAGCCGCCATCTCTCATGGACACTACCCTTAGATAGCAACAAAGTTGAGGAAGAATTATTTTGATTATTCATTTTAGACATGCAATTTTATGATATTAATATGTGAGGCTATTAAAATTTCACACAAAAAAAAAGCCAAGCTATGTATTTACGCATCAGTCTTGGCCAGTTTTATAACTATAACAACTTAAAGTGTCATTGAGATGCTCATAAAAACACCTCAATGCGCAGTGCATCCTTGCAACCCTACTTCCAACTATTCATTGTTGCTATTATCGTAGAATTACTTAATAGTGTTAAGTGCTTTTTCTACTACTTTGGCTGGTACTGGAATATACCCGTCTTTTATTACAACTTGTTGACCAGATTTAGATAATACTAATTTAATAAATTCGTTTTCTAGAGGCGCTAACGGTTGGTTGGGTTTTTTATTTACATAGACGTACAAATAACGTGTTAATGGGTAAGAACCATTTAAAGCGTTTTCAGGAGTCGCTTCAACATACGCTTGGCCTTCTTTCTTGGCTAAAGGCACCATACGCACGCCAGAAGTTGTGTAACCCATGCCTGAGTAACCAATACCATTAACCGAGGTGGTTACTGATTGAACAACAGAAGCCGAACCAGGTTGCTCGTTTACGTTGCTTTTGAAATCGCCTTTACATAAAGCGTGTTCTTTAAAGTAACCGTAAGTACCAGATACAGAGTTACGACCGTATAATTGGATTGATTTGGCGCCCCATGCAGCAACACCTGCATCACCCCAGTTTTCGATATCAGCAGAGTGACCGCATTTTAATGTTGTAGAGAAAATAGCATCTACTTGTGGGATTGATAACCCTTTTATTGGGTTGTCTTTATTAACTAATACCGCTAAAGCATCAACAGCAACAGGAATAGCTGTTGGTTTATAACCGTATTTATCTTCGAACGCTTCTAACTCGTCGTCTTTCATTTCACGGCTCATTGGGCCTAGGTTAGAAGTACCTTCTGTTAAAGCTGGGGGCGCAGTAGAAGAACCTGCAGCTTGAATTTGAATATTAACGTTTGGATATTCGCGATTAAACTCTTCCGCCCATAAAGTCATTAAGTTAGCTAAGGTATCAGAACCCACACTAGATAAGTTACCCGCGATGCCACTTGCTTTTTGATAAGCTGGAACACCCGCTTCAACTGTTTGTACTGCAACAGCCGAAGTAGAAGCTAACGTTGCAGTTGCAAAGCCCATAGCAACGAATAGCGATTTAGATTTAAAGGACAATTTTATCATTACATCTCCAAATAATTAATTTTTACAATATCGATTAACCAACGAACAAATCATACAGTCATTATATGACAAGATTATGAAAACAACTTAATCTTCATGGTTCATTAATATTTTCAAACAGTAGCGCATCTTATTCGCTTCATTTTGGAAGCAGTTTTACATAAATAATAGATAACAATGTTGCCGAGTCCGCTTCTAAATGCGACCAATCATCAGGTAAAGTTACTCTGACTAAAGTTGACGTGGGTAATAGCTTATCTCTATCCGGTAAGTTGTTAATGCCAACTAAATTAATCAAAAGATGCTCTAACTCAGGATTGTGCCCTACCAATAAAACAACTTTAGCATCAGACGGACAGTCGGCTAACACCCCCTTTATCCGTTCAATACTTTCTTGATAAATACGCTTATCTCGCACAATATTTAATGATGTCAAATCTAAAGCTTCTTGAACAATCTTAAGCGTAGACAAGGCTCTATTAGCCGGTGAACTCACTAAATAATCAGGTGCTAGTTTGTGTTCTAACAACCACGCACTTAAACGCGCCAAATCTTGTTTACCCCGTTTTTTTAAAGGTCGATCAAAATCATCCACCGCCAAATCACGATCTGACTTAGCATGCCTTAGCAACCATAGTTCTCTACTCATCTATTCGCCCTCTTACACTTAATTAATGCTTATCATCCCATTAACATACTGAAAAATTGTTACACTGTCATTAAATGTTAATACTGTATTATTATTATGTGCGGATATTTTGATCCAGGCTGCCAAGAACACCATGCAATTACAATTTGATTTTCCGTCTAACTTAAACGGTGATAAGTTTATTGATCTCCTCAGTAGCAAAGCGTCCATTGAATTAACTGGCAGACACTATACCCTTTCTACTTATTACGATACCTTTGACTGGCGCCTGTACAGAAATGATAACACCTGTGAAATGGTGCGTTCAAAATCGACTTCTTTATTGTCTTTAAAACACCTCAAAAAAGACACACTGATTGCCAGTACCGAACTTAAAGATGTCCCTGCATTTAGCCACCAATTTTCCTCAAATATCATTCGCACTCATCTGTCGCCGCTGTTAGAAATGAGGGCCTTACTGCCGATGTGTAGCTTAGATTATGAGTGCATTTATATCAACGTTTTAAACGGAGACCATAAAACGGTATTACGCTTAATAATTCAAGAACATCAATTATTTAACAGCCGCTTAATACTGCAGCCCATTAAAGGTTATGATAAATTGGCCGAACAAATCATTACCCTGATCACTAAAGAGTTTGATTGTGTCCCTGCAAAACTACCGACCTTACTAATCGCTCTTAAACTACAAGGTCGTAAACCCAATGATTATTCGTCTAAATTATCGCTTAATTTAGATCCGTATATGCGTGCCGACATTGCTGTTAAGCATATTTACAGTCATTTATTGAAAGCCATTAAAGACAATGAGCAAGGCACCATCGCCGATACCGACAGTGAGTTTTTACATGACTTTAGAGTGGCTGTGCGCAGAACACGCTCGGGTATCAGTCAACTGAAAGGTTTAATACCTGATAG
Source organism: Methylococcaceae bacterium (assembly GCA_947454605.1). Classification (GTDB taxonomy): domain Bacteria; phylum Pseudomonadota; class Gammaproteobacteria; order Methylococcales; family Methylomonadaceae; genus Methylobacter_C. Next base: position 4,335 of record CANGLL010000016.1, read on the forward strand.
CACGAATGCGTATTTCTCAGAATTCTTTTCTTGGTTAGGCCAAGTGACGGGGAACACACGCGATTTAGACGTGTATTTATTAGATTTTGATACTTATAAATACAGCCTACCCGATTCCATGCAAGCGGATATTGATCCCTTGTATGAATTTCTTCTGCTTAAGCAAAAAGCCGCGCAAAAAGAACTCGCGCAGCATTTACGCTCGTCGCATTATCTAAGCAAGATATCCGAGTGGGAACAATTCCTTAAAGAACAAGCCCCGACGACCGTCATAACGCCCAATGCTAAGTTATCTATCCAAGAATTAGCGAATCAACGAATCCTAAAAAGTTATAAAAAAGTATTAAGATCAGGTAACGAGATTACCGAACACTCACCCAGTGAGGCCTTACATGATCTAAGAAAGCTGTGTAAAAAACTGCGTTATTTATTAGAGTTTTTCCAAAGCCTCTATCCAGAAGAGCACATTAAAGCCTTTATTAAAAACTTAAAAGAGCTACAAGAGGTCTTAGGAAATTTTCAGGATTATGCCGTTCAAGAACATGCCCTTAAAGTATTCAGTGTAGAAATGCTGAATAACAACACGCATTCCAATACCCTACTGGCGATGGGCGTATTAGTTCAAAATTTGGATAAGCTTCGCATAGAAGCCAGAAATGAATTTGCGGAACGCTTTACAGAGTTTAAACACGAAGATAAACAACAAGCCTTTGAAGCCTTATTGTCTAAAAAAATCAGACCCACAAGCTTTAATATATCAAGCTAAACTTGACCTGTTATATATATCCGTTCGGCCTGAGCTTAGTCGAAGGCTTAACAACCAATCCGTTCATGGTTCGATAAACCGTTCGTGGTGAGCCTGTCGAACCACGGACGGTTTATCGAAAAGATTAAATCAACATAAATGGCTCAGATTAAAGTCTCGTAAATACGTATACTAAATTAACCGTTCAACCTGAGCCGTCATCCGTTCGCCCTAAGCCTATCGAAGGGTAAATTATTTAGTTAATTTCGCACTCAACTGTGCAGACCATTGACCAAAGAAAGTCCCTACTACGATAGAAATCGACACCACTAATAAAGGGTTATCAATAGATATACCTAATAAAACATCCGGTGATAATTTTTCAGGTGTTTGTAATAAATACGCAAATGTTGAAGAATAACCTAATACACTGGCAGGAATAGTCGCTAGTTGCGGAATATTAGCCGCTAGACATAATACTAATACGGCTACTGCAACGGTAATTGCCGCCATCACGGGGAAACCTAAAACTGCATCCGCAGGAATCTTAGTTAATAATACCGCAGTAATCCACGCCATGACCACACCAAAAATACCACACACAATGGTATTCACTAAAGCTTCTTTAGTCGCGCCTAAAAAGAAGTAGGCCGCCCATGCAATCGTTGCTGCCCAAATAAAGAATAAGCCACTCGCAGGACCGACCGCTAAAAAGGTAGCCACACCCGAAAGACCTGCAATACTTAAAGATAGTGCTGTTAATTTATCCATTAAAAACCTCCAAATAATCGCCTCAAAAAAATAATAAAACTAAACTCCATAGTGAGGAATCTATGATGCTAGTTTTTAACAGTAAAACAGCTGAAGACTATACCCTATAACGCGGGATTGTTCTATAAGCCACCATTAATTTCTCAGCACTGAATAATTCTAGGCAAAAAAAACGGCACTACTAGGAATGCCGTTTTAATGCTTGATTGTTTGAGATTAACGTAAACCCGTAAAGCTCAACACATCCTTGTGTCGAAAGAAAAACACTTACCAGTCTATCTGCACGCGAGTTTCAATCATATCCAACTGACCATTGTTCCAAGCTCTAGTAGTACTATTAGAAGGTAAAGCAGTAGCACTAGTAGTAGAAGTAGCAGCCGAATTAACGCTAATATCTAGAGCATGTACATAGTTAGCCATTACACGGGTATGTGAATTTGGATACCAGTTGATACCCCCTTTAACAGTATCCGCACGACCACCATTAATTGCTCCGCTGTTTAAATTCATGTAATCATAACCAGCCGCCAATTCCCAAGCACCCCAACCACCTTTCATATCAAAGTTTTTGTTAGGTTTAATACGACCCCACGATCCTGTTTTAGTCGTATAGTTTCGTGACTCACCGGTTAAGAAGTAAGTCGCATAGCCATAATAACCGTTGAGGGATTCACTGTTGTTATAGCCTGTGCCTGATACATCCGTTTGGATGTATTCAGCTTGTACGGAAAAAGGTCCATGCACTAAAGCTGTTTCAGCGCCGAATCGTGTTAAATGATCTGCTTGAAATAATTTTTTATTTTTATTGTTAGCTGTTAAGTTACCGGTATTTAAGATACTAGTTCTATCTACGTTAGCCCCAATACCATTAGCAAAAATAACACCACCGTTATTATAAGCCCCAGTACTAGTATAATTATTATTAATATTGATATATGATCCAGAAGCACCTACATGTAAGAATTTAGTTTTACTTTCGAACCAAGGCGTACCTGCTACGCGTGTATTCACTTCCCAACTGGTATCACCGCCCCCGCCGTTACGGTTTACACCGCCATTAGTATTAACCGCACTACCCGTACTACTCGTCAGTGAATTATTACCATAGGCATTATAACCACCGACACCTTCTGTTTGTAATGATGAGGCTACTAACCAACGCTCTGCAGAATAATTGGCACCAATACCTACTTTATAAGTGTTTAAATTATCTACAAAGGTATTAACGGCCATGTTACGTTCAATAAACGTGGTGTAACGGTTACTGGTCGCTTCTTCTAAACTGAATGGTTCTTTGAAAGCACCGAATTTGATAGAGAACGGTTTTGAGAAGTTTTGACGCACGAAAGCGTCAGTAATACCGCCGGCATTCAAACCGTTACCACGGGTAAAGTCGTATTCAAATTTATAATCGGTATTTTTAAAGAAGGTACCTTCAATACCTAATCGCGCACGACGGAGTGTAGCCCCATCATTCAACTCTGCTGGCAAACCATTACTCGAATAACCGCCATTATTAGGAATATTCTGATAAACATTTGATTGAGAATCCACTTGCATACGACCATTAATGCCTGCAGTGAAGTTTCCGTCTTTAGTCGCAAAGTGAATGCCGTCATCTAACTTAACATGAACTGAGCTTGGTTTTGACTCTTCTTCAGCATGTTCAGATAAGGCTTTAATTTCGTTAGTCTTTAATTCTAAGTCTTTCTTAATAGCCGCCACTTCAGCTTGTGTTGCAGCTACGGCTTCAGGTGCTGGAGCCGCCGCTTTCGGAGTTGCACCCACTTTTTCAAATTCACCTAGTAAAACTCGACCTTTACCTGGCTCAGCAAAAATTTGTTTCGTTTTAGAATCTACGTATAAATCCAAAGCTAAAGCGTTATAAGAAGCGCCCATGCCCAATGTTGCAGCAATAGCGACTGTCAGTTTAGATACTTTCATATATTGATCTCATTGTTTTAAAAAATTTACACAATGATAGCCATCAAATATGACAGTTTTATGAAAAAAACATTTATTACCAAAAAAGCGACTTAAAATAGCGAAATACCTACAAATGAGTCACCCTATAGCACCTTAGCAAATATCAAAACTCGTAAAAGCCTCATCAACTAGCAAATCTTCGCTTTCCACTTGATCCACTCTTGCTGTAATCGGACCTTTATGTGCCCAAGCAATCATTTTATCCAGTAGATCTGCTTCAGCTTCAGCAACAATCTCTACTCGACCATCTTCTAAGTTTCTTACATAACCGTTAATGCCCAATTGCTTGGCTTTCTTCTGCGTAAACATCCGAAAGTAAACGCCCTGCACTCGACCAGAAACTAATAATTTAACGCGTCGCAACATGAGTTATCTTCCAACAATAATGGATTTTTAAATCTCGAGAGAAATCTTCAGGAATAGTCTTCAACGTAATATCTTCTAGATTAAAATCAGCCATCGCCTCAGTATCAATCTTAAACTTCCTAAAATTCGTCGAAAAATAAAGTACGCCGTTAGGAGCTAACAAACGCATCGCATGCGTAATGAGTTGTACATGATCACTCTGAATATCAAAAGCATCTTCCATGCGTTTTGAATTTGAAAATGTTGGCGGATCTAAAAAGATTAAATCATACGTGGGGCGATCAATTTGACTCGCTTGCTCTGACAACCAGTCTAAACAATCGGCTTGAATAAACTCATGTGTACCTGCCACACTATTCTGAGCCAGATTATTTTTAGCCCATTGCAAATAAGTGTTAGACATATCAACCGTTGTGGTTGATTTAGCCCCACCCATTGCCGCATGAACCGTTGCACTGCCGGTATAAGCAAACAAGTTTAAGAAGCGTTTATCTTTAGCGTGTTGCTGAATCATTAAACGCACAGGCCGATGATCTAAAAATAAACCGGTATCGAGATAATCTTCAAAATTGACTAATAGTTTACAACCACCTTCTGCAACTAAATGGAACCGACCTTGTTCACCGTGTTTTTCGTATTGCTCCGTGTTTCTTTGTTTACGACGAATCTTTAAAATGACTTGCTCTGCATCAACGCCTATTACCCGAGGAATTTCTGCTAATAAACCGGCTAAGCGTTGATCGGCTTTTTGTTGATCAATAGTTTTGGGTGGCTCATATTCTTGCACGATAACCCAGATTTTATCACTCTGATACAAGTCCACAGCCGCCGCATACTCAGGCAAATCTGCATCATAAAGCCGATAACAAGTTACAGCGTTTTGCTTAGCCCATTTAGATAGCTTTTTGATATTCTTTTTTAAGCGATTAGCAAAATCGATCGCACCAATTGCAGTCACTGGCTTATCATCAGTCTGCTCAACTACTGCCGATTTTTCACTAACAATATTCTCTTTATGAACTGCCTCATAAACGGGCTTTGAGGGTTTACTTTCAGGGACTGATTCAAGTTTTTTAATGGCTTCTAAAGCTGTTTTTGATGGCCCTGTTGACTCAGAAATAACTGCGCTATTTTGGCTAAGCGCCATCACATTAGCGATACGCTCTTCTTGATTTCGCGCTTTAGGAATAAAGAACTTTTTCTCGATGATATTAAAGCGTAATAACTTACATTCCAGCGCGCCATTAAAAAAAGTAATCGGCTTTTCTGATCGTATGCCTAATCGAAAACCCAACTCAGGATTACTGATAATCATGGCCGCTTTCCAACCCACAAACTGAGTTTTTAAGGTATTACCAAACGTTGTATACAACTCGGCGGTTTCTTCTTCATCACCTAAGCGCTCTCCATAAGGCGGATTACATATTAACAAGCCCGGTTGCCAACTCTCTGCCGGCTGGGCATCCGCTATATCGCGGCGCTCCACATGGATTTTCTTTTGTAACCCGGCATTAGCAATATGCGCTAAGGCCGTATTAACCGTGTGGCGATTTTGATCAAAACCCACAATAATCGGTAGCTTTTCTATGCCCTCTTTGCGGCGTTGTAAAGCTTCTGTTTTTAAACGTTTCCAACATGCCGCGTCGTGTTTTTTCCAACCGATAAAACCAAAATATTCGCGTAATAAACCCGGCGCATAATCCGCCGCTATCATCGCCGCTTCTAGTAATAAAGTGCCCGATCCACACATAGGATCAATTAAGGAACCTTTTTCTTTTGCAATAGCCGGCCAACCACACCGTAATAACATCGCTGCTGCTAAGTTTTCTTTCATAGGTGCTTTAATGCTTACATCACGATAGCCACGACGATGTAAACTTTCACCCGAAAGATCTAAACTCAATTGCGCCTGATCCCCTTGCAAATAAATATTGATACGGATATTCGGTTGTTCTGTATTGATACTGGGACGCACCCCAAACTTATCACGCATCTGATCCACAATAGCGTCTTTAACTTTTAAAGCGCCAAAGTGTGTATTGTTAATAGCCGGTGAATTTTTTGCACTAAAAGACACAGCAAAAGTATCTTCAGGGTTGATATGTTCAAACCAATTAATACCTTGCACACCTTTATAAAGATCATCCTGTGATCTAACAACAAAAGTACTTAGGACTAAGAAAATTCGGTTAGCCGTTCTAGACCATAAACAAGCACGATAAGCGTCCTCCAAATCTCCCTCAAATGCCACACCGGCCATCGTCGCTTTGATATGGTTCATACCTAAAGCCCTTAACTCATCGGTCAGCAAAGTTTCCATGGCTTTGGGGGTGGTAGCAAATAACGAATAATTGGACATAGATACGCGGAAGAAATTTAGAAAGGGATAAAATTAGCCCATAAAAAAGGCGTAAGACACAGTATCTTTATACCGCATCTTACGCCTTAGTGATTCAATCGTTTATTGAATTTTGATTAACTCAACATCAAATATCAAAGTAGCATTGGGGCCAATGGAACGACCCGCACCCTGCTCACCATAAGCTAAACCAGAAGGGATATAAAACCGATAAGTCGCGCCCTCTGTCATTAATTGTACGCCTTCAGTCCAACCGCCAATCACTCTGTTCAAAGGAAACGAAGCGGGCTCGCCTCGGCTATATGAACTATCAAACTCAGCACCATCAATGGTTGTACCTTTATAGTGTACCGTTACTGTATCTGTCGCTTTAGGTGATACGATACCGGTTCCCGCAGTAATAACTTCATATTGCAAACCACTTGCGGTGGTAACAACATTCGCTTTTTTTGCATTTTCAGCTAAGAAAGCGATACCGGCCGCTTTATTTTCTTCTGGTGAAGTGGCATTTGCCATTGAAAACATAGTAAATCCTATAAGAATAACGATAATAATTGAAATAACTTGAGTTTGAATTTTTTTCACGATTCAGCCCGTTAATAATACAAGTCGCATAGTTTATCAAAAAAACCTTATAAATTTAATTCATTTTACAGTTTGACAATTGCTGCTTAAACACTTTTGCTCGACGTTCCACTTTTTCTGCCACCTTTTTTAAAGGTGCATTTTTTAAATAATGCTTACTACGATAACCCCATACACCTTCGTGATAAGCCACATATTGATACTTAGCATCCGACTTAGCGATCCCTAACCGGATATAACTTCGATTAGCATACCAACCAATAAAATCAATCGCATCAGAAAAATCATCCCGATCAGACCACCAACTCCCCGCATCCTTTAAATAGGTATCCCACGTACCATCAGTGACTTGGGCATAACCATAAGAACTGCTTTCCCTAAACCACGGAATAAACCCTAAAAACCAAATACGCGGCGCCCGTGCATCCGCAACAAAATGAGACTCTTGATGCATGATGGCCATTTGCACATTAATCGGCACTCCCCATTTATCCTCAGATTCTTTAGCATCCTCATACCAATCATCACTGCTTTTTTCTTTAAAAACCGCACACAGGTCGTCTGGATGTTTAGGTGGCGCGACCGTACAACCCACTAAAAATGAGACAAAAAAAACTAAGAAGATGAATCTATATTTCATTAATACTCAGGCCTTAAACTTTTTGTCATACCCAACAAATTACTTTAGAATGCTTAAAAAGAGAACAAAAAGAAAACAATAATATTTGCTTTTAATCACGCTACCCAACAGCCACCATCTTATATGTCTGCGACTTGCCTTAAAATCTTAGTGCCGGCCACCTTGCCAAAACGACTACTGATTCCCCTTTTTAGCAGTAAAGTAGCCGCAGGATTCCCTTCACCCGCCGATGATTATATTGAAAAAAACCTAGATTTAAACGAATTATTAATACAAAAACCAGCCGCCACTTTTTTTGTGAGGGCGCAAGGTGAATCAATGCTAGGTGTGGGTATTCATCCTAATGATATTTTAATCGTGGATCGCTCTATAGAAGCCGTCAGCGGTAAAATTGTCATTTGTGCTTTAAACGGTGAACTGACTGTAAAACGCTTAGAGCGCCTACATAATCAATGGTACTTAAAAGCAGAAAACCCCCTCTATGCCGACATTGTCATCTATGAAGAAATCGAGATGATTATTTGGGGGGTCGTGACCCATGTGATTCACGCTTTATCATGACCCCACTGATCGCCTTAGTGGATTGCAATAACTTTTATGTATCCTGTGAACGTTTGTTTCGCCCCGACCTAAGCCATAAACCCGTCATGGTACTCAGCAATAACGATGGTTGTGTCGTATCTCGCAGTAAAGAAGTAAAAGACTTGGGAATTAAGATGGCCGTACCCGTTTTTCAAGTACAAGACCTGATCAAACAACATAACATTACCCTCTTTTCTTCTAACTACACTTTATATGCCGACATCTCTGCTCGCGTCATGTCTACCCTAGAAGAATTTACCCCCCATCTAGACATATATTCTATTGATGAAGCGTTTTTAGACTTAACCGGCATTTGTGAGAAAGATTCGAACAAGTATGGGCAGCAAATTAAGAAAACCGTATTACGTACGACAGGAATCCCTGTCTGTGTCGGCATGGGGCCTAATAAAACTCTCGCTAAATTAGCTAACTTTGCGGCTAAGAAATGGACAAAAACCGCAGGCGTCCTTGATTTATCTGATATTAAACGCAGAGAAAAACTCATGCGTATCGTACCGGTAGGGGAAATATGGGGCATAGGCTCACGTACTACAAAGAAACTCAATCAACTTAATATTCACACCGTTTGGGATTTAGCCAGCCAATCACCCGATAGAATTCAACGCCTGTTTAACATTGTAGTCGCACGTACCGTACTAGAACTGAATGGCGTGTCTTGTATTGAGCTAGACCTGTCGCCGACTAATAAACAACAAATTGTTTGTTCTAGAAGTTTTAGTCGACGTTTAACAGACTTTAATACCTTATCTCAAGCCTTAGCCGAATTCTGTAGTCGCGCAGCAGAAAAGCTTAGACAGCAAAACTCCGTCACAAGCTGTATCAGTATCTTTATTAGAACCAGTCCTTTTAACCCGCAAGAACCTCAATATCAACGCTCTGCAAGTATCCATCTGACTAGCGCCACTCAAGATACGCGAATTATTATTAGTAAGGCCCATCAACTATTAAAAGAAATTTTTAAAACAGGCTACCACTATCAAAAATGCGGCATACAACTGAGCCACATCCAGAATGCATTAACCCACAATCAATTAGACTTATTTACGCTTGAAACAAATGAGTCAACAACAGAGAACAAAACACTAATGTCAGTGATGGATAATATCAATAGACGCTACCCAAAAAAAATGACTATTGCAGCCACGGGCTTTGATAAATCATGGAAACCTAAAGCGGACTTAATCTCACCCAACTACACTACGCAGTGGCAAGACTTACTTCAGGTCAAGTAATCTAATGAATTATAACTAAATTTATTTAAAAAACCACTCATTTATTGTTTATTAAAAAGAAATAATAATTCTATATTTAGTGGCATTGTAAACAATATAAGCCTGCGCTATAGTTCAGTCGCAGTATTAAAAACCTATCAAATCAATGAGGATTTTTTATGAACGAACTAACCCGAGATATCTTAATAGGGACAGTTTTTGTAGTCGGCTTAATTAGCTTTATTAACGGCGAATTTATACTGTCTTCCACATTCTTTGCTGTAACCGCCATAGCAAGTTATATTAAAGTCAACCGCAAACCTATAAACACCATTCAACTTTCATGATATTAAACAAAAAAGACTGTCGCGATTAATAATCGTGACAGTCTTTAGGTTTATAGACTGAATAATAAAGTATAAAAACCACAATACTTACCTTATCTTCATTAAGAGTTAAAGTCTGATTCTTACATTAATGATATTCTTTCGCTATAGGACAACTCATAACAGCGCTTAATAATCTCATTTGTAAAACCAATGACCCCATCCTCCTCGCACTCCGCACTTAGAGACTTAGAAAACTTATTCACCCCTTCTCCCCTTAGCCCCATTAATGACCCACTATTACTCGAATACGGTATTGAGTTATGGTTAAAGCGTGATGATTTATTACACCCTATTATTTCTGGCAACAAATGGCGCAAACTCAAATACAGTCTAAATGACGCTTTAAACTTAGGCAAAGATACGATTATTAGCATGGGTGGCGCGCACTCTAACCATTTACACGCTTTAGCTTACACAGGCAAACTCTTAAATATAAAAACCCACGGCTTCATCAGAGGCGAACAGCCTGAAACATTAACCGACACTTTAAAAGACCTACAAGATTGGGGCATGCAACTCTCTTATATCTCGCGTTCTGCTTATAGAACATTAAGAGACTATCAAGATCACTTTTCATTACCCGGTCTTAAGCCCAACGAATATTGGTTACCTGAAGGGGGCGCATCACCATTAGCCCTTCAAGGAGTTGCTGAATTAGTAAAAGAAATCAATCAGCCTTATGACATACTCTGTACACCCTGCGGCACAGGTGCCACTTTAGCAGGCCTGATTAATGCAACACCTAACAATACATCTGTAATAGGTTTTGCAGCTTTAAAAAACGCCCATTTCTTAATAGATGATGTTAATGCGCTACTCCCTGCACCTCATTCTAACTGGCAGATTAATCTAAATTATCACTTTGGCGGCTTTGCGAAAACAACACCTGAACTGAGGTGTTTTATTAAACGATTTGCAGCGATCACAGGAATAGTACTCGAGCCCATTTATACTGGTAAAATGCTGTATGCACTTTACAATCTAATCAGCAAACACACCTTTAAACCGGGTCAACGCATTATTGCCATTCATACCGGGGGATTACAAGGCTTAAGAGGCTTTAATGAATAGAGTTTTAGAACCTGAGTTAATGGAAGACGATGAACAAGTCAAAGCGTATGCCGAGGCTAATTTTGATGTCCCTCATAGCCAATTTATCCAATTACTCGCTGACTTTATTAATGACCCAAAGTTTAATGGTCATGCCTTAGACTTGGGATGTGGACCTGGCGATATCAGCTTCCGTTTTGCTAGGACATTTCCTCTCTGTAAATTAGATGCTGTTGATGGTTCACAGCCCATGTTGAACTATGCAAAATCAATCATTGAACCCAAACTGAATGACAGAATTAGCTTTGTGCACGGACTCTTACCCCATGTCACATTACCGCAATCTAATTATGAGATAATTTTTAGTAATAGTTTATTACACCACTTACCTGACCCTAAGACACTTTGGCAGAGCGTAATAAAATATTCAAAACCAGGAACTCGCGTTATCATCATGGATCTCATTCGCCCCGCGAATGATGATGAAGCAAGACAGTTAGTTGAGACCTACGTTAAGAATGAACCTGACATATTAAAAAACGACTTCTATCATTCTTTACTGGCGGCTTTTAGCCTTAAAGAAATAACAGCGCAATTAGCGCAAGCAGAATTAAATTTTAATATCGTACAGATGAGTGATCGACATGTTTTTATTACCGGTGTTATCCCCGAAAAGTTAAGGATTAAAATGGACCCTATCGAAAACGCTGAAGCCATCAACCTAGAAAGCTCAGAACTCTATATTAATCGCGATCTGAGTTTATTAGAGTTTAATAAGCGGGTATTAGCACAAGCTAAAAATGAATCCGTCCCTTTATTAGAGCGCCTTAACTATCTGTGTATTTCTTGCTCTAATTTAGATGAGTTTTTTGAAGTACGTGTGGCCAGTATCTTAGAAATGGCGTCTATTGATCCTAAAGCAATGGGCCCAGATGGTTTAACGACAAAAGAACAGTTAGAGCAAATCTCTATTCATTCTCATCAGTTGGTTGAAGAACAATACCAAGTGCTTAACGAGATTTTAATTCCACAACTGAGCGAAGAAAACATTCGGTTTATTCGCCGTAATGAATGGTCAGAAGATCAGCTTAAATGGATCACTCAATATTTTAACAATGAACTTTTACCGATTCTGACACCTGTAGGGCTAGATTCTGCACATCCATTTCCACGCATACTCAATAAAAGTTTAAATTTTATTATATCGCTGACAGGTAAAGATGCTTTTGGAAGAAACAGTGGCAGAGCTATATTGCAAGCACCTAGATCTTTACCTCGTGTTATCAAATTACCTGCTGAAGAAACACAAAGCGGCCCACACGATTTCGTATTTTTATCGTCTATTATTCATGCTTTTGTTAGCGAATTGTTTACTGGTATGACGGTTAAAGGTTGTCATCAGTTTAGGGTCACACGTAACAGTGATTTCTTTGTGGATGATGATGCTATTGATGACTTATTACTGGCTGTGCAAGGTGAGTTAGCCATGCGTAACTACGGTGACGAGGTGCGTTTAGAAATTGATGCTGCCTGCCCTGAAGATACGGTTAACTTTTTATTAGACCGTTTTGAGTTAAAACAAGATCGACTCTTCTTAGTCAACGGACCTGTCAACCTCAATAGAATACAAGAGATTAATAGCCTAGTAGATCGACCTGATCTTAAATTTATCCCGTTTAAACCCAGCACTCCTTCACAATTATCGCGTAACAAGGATATCTTTGCGGCCATAAAACGTAATGACATTCTATTGCACCACCCATTTGAGTCATTCTCGCCGGTTGTTGAATTCTTACGCCAAGCCGCCGCCTCACCTGAAGTAATTGCGATAAAGCAAACTCTATATCGCACTGGCTCGGACTCACCTATTGTTGCTGCGCTCATTAGAGCCGCACGTGCGGGTAAAGAAGTCACTGTGGTTATTGAATTAAGAGCGCGCTTCGATGAAAAAGCTAACATTGATTTAGCCTCTAAATTACAAGAAGCTGCTGTTCATGTAGTGTATGGGGTCGTGGGGTATAAAACCCATGCCAAAATGTGTTTGATTCTTCGTAGAGAAGGCAAAGAACTTCGTAATTATGTACATTTAGGCACAGGCAACTACCATCCGAAAACAGCACAACTTTATACCGACTATGGTTTATTTTCTTGTGATAAAGAACTCGGCGAAGATGTCAGACGTGTATTTGCCCAACTTACTAGCTTAGGAAAAGTAACTAAATTAAATAAACTGCTGCAGTCGCCTTTCACTTTACATAAAGGCATTCTTGAAAAAATCGAGCGTGAAATCACGCATGCGAAAAATGGCAAGCCGGCTCAAATAATCATACAAGTGAATGCAATTGTTGAAGAACAAGCCATTCAAGCGCTTTATCGTGCATCTCAAGCGGGAGTGGAAGTTAAACTCATGGTGAGAGGGGTATGTTGCTTAAGACCCGGCATACCCGGAGTTTCTGAAAACATTGAAGTCCGCGCTATTATTGGCCGCTTTTTAGAGCATGCTAGAATTTATGCATTTGCGAATGATGGTAACCAAGAAGTTTATGCATCTAGTGCAGACTTAATGAATCGAAATATGTTTAGACGAGTAGAGATTTGCTTTCCCATAGAAAGTAAAAAACTATACAACCGTATTCTGCATGATTTAAATTTATATCTAAAGGATAATACCCAAGCCTGGTTATTACAATCAGATGGCAGTTATTTACAACTTTTAAACAATAGCAGTGATGCTCCAATACAAGCACAAACAGCTATTCTTAATGAATTACAAGCACCTTAATGACCGATATTAGAGAAATTGCTCAATTAGGCGCAGATGTTCTGCGCCAACAAGCAGATACAATCAGCTACACCAATAGTGCAGATAATCTTGCATTGATCACCGCGTTACGTGACACCTTAGCCTCAACGCAAGGTGTTGGCATTGCAGCACCTCAAATTAGCATTTCAAAACGCATTATTATTGTCGCTTCACGACCTTCAGCACGCTACCCGCATGCACCGTTAATGGAGCCCACCGTGATGATAAACCCCAGCTTTTCGCCTATTTCAGATGACACTGAAAAAGATTGGGAAGGCTGTTTAAGTATTCCGGGTATCAGAGCATTAGTGCCCCGCTACACAGACATTGAAATCACTTATACAGATTTAAATGACCAACAAATCACCGCTCGACTCACTGGCTTTGTTGCCAGAATTTTTCAACACGAATTTGATCATCTACAAGGCATTGTTTATTTAGATAGAGTTGAAGATAAACTTGAGATATTTGCCGAAAGTGAATACTTTAAGTTAATGAATAGCCGCACTCAATAAACGATGTATAAAAGCCTCGCATGAACTGGTCTGTGTATATTATTCTATGTAGTGATGAGACCTTATATACAGGCATAACGATTGATATTGATAGACGCATTAATCAACACGCTACTGGGCTAGGCGCAAAGTATTTTAGAAGTAGAAGCCCCAAAGAATTAGCCTACTTAGAAACCGGTCATAATCGAAGTTCTGCGACAAAACGTGAAATGGCCATTAAAAAACTTAGCAAAGCTGAAAAAACCGCTATCATTATTAATTACAAAAACACTTCTACGTCTTAACTCTAGTAAAAAAATAAACTTATCATGAACAGTTCAAGCATTTATGCACTCGATTTTGATGGTGTTATCTGTGACAGCGCAGTTGAAACTGCTATAACAGGTTGGAAAGCGGGCTGTAGTATTTGGAAAGATATGCCACTCACGACGCCAACAGATTTGATTGAACAATTTAAATTAGTCCGCCCTATTATAGAAACAGGTTATGAAGCCATACTCACGATGCGTTTGCTTTACCAACAAACAGCTATATCAGAAATTTATGAAAACTACGCAGCACTGATTCAAACACTACTAGAGGAAACTCAACTGACCACTACTGATTTAAAACAGTTATTTGGTAAAACTCGAGATGAATGGATAGAGCGTGACCTTGCCGAATGGATTAATAAGAATCCTTTATTTACGGACATAGCCTCTAAGCTACAAAAACTAAGTCAGCTAAGTACTTGGTATATAGTCACCACAAAACAAGAACGCTTTGTAAAACAAATCTTACTGGCCAATTCAATTGAATTAGATAATAGCCGTATCTTTGGTTTAGATCGTAATATGAACAAACCCGAAGTCTTAAAAATGCTTTTAAATGCTCATCCTGAGCAAACTATTATCTTTGTTGAAGATCGTTTACCGACGCTGATTAATGTCATCAAAACAAATGAATTATCTTCTATAAAGCTCATCTTCGCATTGTGGGGCTATAATACTTTCGATGATCAGTTGTTAGCCCAACAAAACCAGATTAGTCTACAAAATTTGGATGATTTTCTTAAGTTTTAACAACATAAAATTATTAAGTCACCGAATAGAACTTATCAGGATAATATAAGTCTTTATCTGATTAAGCAATCAGTAGCAGAGTTAAATATCTTTCAAAATACATTGTAATCATTCAAACCTCACTTTGCCTCCCACTGCATGACTCATTTTTTTGCTAACACGCCAATGCCTATCCTTAAAAGAATCATCTTAGGATTATGTCTAAGCTGCTTTATAAGTAATGCTATAGCCGAAGAATCGAGCTTTTTAGTACTTAACTATCACGATATTATCGACAACAAAAGCACTGAAGAAGATGCCGTCGATTTAAGCCAAAAACACTTTGAAGAACAATTACTATGGCTAAAAGAAAATAACTACAAAGTCATTAGTGTTCAACAAATCTTTGATGCGGCTGCAGGTAAATATACATTACCTAATAAAGCCGTTGTCATTACCTTTGATGATGGCTACCAAAGTTTTTATACCCGAGCATTCCCTCTCTTAAAAAAACATCACTACCCTGCCACCGTTTCCTTAGTAGGAAGTTGGATGGGTGAAAATACTGATGAGAATAAACCCACAAAACCCTTAATGAATTGGGCTCAGATTAAAGAATTAACCCAATCCGGTTTAATAGAAATAGCCTCACACAGTTTTGACTTACATAGGGGCGTATTAGGTAACCCACAAGGTAATACCCAAGCCGCCGCAGTGACACGTGTTTATGATGATCCCATGCTCATTTATGAATCAGCAACCGATTACCAAGAAAGAATCCAAAATGATTTAATAAAAAGCGCTAATCTTATTTTTCAACATGCCGGTGTAAGGCCTAGAGTGATGGTTTGGCCGTATGGTGAATACAATCAATTAACACTCATGGCCGCTCGCAAGGCAGGCATGCCCATGACTATGGGTTTGATTGATGGTGCTAACACCTTAGCCGATATAGGAAATTTAAAACGCTTACTGATCGCAGATAATCCTAACATCAAAGAATTTGCTGCGATTGTGTCAAAACTCAGAGCGGATAGACCGTTACGCATAGCCCATATAGATATGGACTATCTGTATGACACAGATCCAGAGCAACTTAACCATAACATTGACATTGAAATTCAACGCATTAAAGATATGCGTATTACTACAGTCTATTTACAGGCATATGCAGATCCTGATGGCGACGGTAATGCGGATGCTTTGTACTTTCCTAATCGACACTTACCGGTTAAAGCTGATTTATTTAATCGCGTTGCTTGGCAATTAAAGAAAGTAGCTGATGTAAGAGTCTATGCGTGGATGCCTATTTTGGCGTATCAAAAAGATGACATACCAGAATCTTGGTATGTTAAAGAATGGCGTGATGGTAAACCTCAAAGCTCCAGCCACATCTACACGCGACTCTCTCCTTTTAACCCAGAAGCGCGTCAATATATTACCGATATTTATGAAGATTTAGCTATCTATTGTAACTTTGATGGCTTGTTATTTCATGATGATGGCATCTTATCAGATTTTGAAGACGTATCACCTTTGGCCTTAGAATACAGCAAAGAAGTCTGGGGATTTCCTACTGAATTTGACGTGATACATAAGAATCCAAAACTGAGTTTAAGTTGGGGTGAACACAAAACAGAATTGATTAACCAATTTACAGATGCATTGGCTAATAGAGTTCGCTTTTACAGGCCAGGCATTAAAACCGCAAGAAACTTTTATTCTTTACCGTTAATAAAACCTTTCAGTGAAGAATGGTTCGCCCAATCCTACGATTCTTTTTTAGCGCATTATGACTATGTCGCAATCGAAGCTATGCCCTATATGGAAGAAGCAGAGAATCCCACCGAATGGCTGACAGACCTCGTAAAAAAAGCTGCGACGCATCAATATGGTTTAAATAAAACGGTCTTTGAATTACAAACAGTTGATTGGAAGAACGCCCAAAAAATACCGATGAAAACTTTTTTAGGCCAAGTTAATTTATTACAAAAACAAGGTGTTAAACATATCGGCTATTACCCTGATAATGTCTTTGAAAATCATCCCACATTAAAAGACTTACAAGAAAAATTTACAGTCCCCGATATCCCTTAAGATAGATACACATCAATAATGACTTTTAATTTGCAATACTGGACTGACTCAATCCAATCGCACTGGCATACACTCGTCAGTTTATGGACACCTATAGATGCCAACATAGAAGGGTTTATCTATTACTACCCTCTATTTATGGCCTATGTGTGGATGTTTGGTGCGCTTATTTTTTACCTCAGATTCGAATGGCGTAACACAGGCAATGCTGAACATTTGCCTGAATTAAAAGAATATCCACCTGTTTCAATTCTAATTCCTTGTTATAACGAAGCCGCCAACATTCGTGAAACCATCGATATATTGTTGCATCAAAAGTACCCTAACTATGAAATTATTGCTATCAATGACGGCAGTAAAGACAATACTCTCGACATCTTGCAAGAACTAGCGAATAAGCATGAAAAATTGCGGGTCGTTAACTTGCATACAAACCAAGGTAAAGCGATGGGGCTGCGCGCAGGTGCTCTCATTGCAAATAGTGAAATACTCGTCTGTATTGATGGTGATGCTCTCTTAGCGCCAGAAGCTTGTGCATGGATGGTTAAGCACTTTTTAGATAATCCTAAAGTAGGGGCAGTCACAGGTAACCCTAGAATTAGAAATCGCTCTACCCTCTTAGGTCGAATTCAAGTGGGTGAATTTTCAGCTATTGTTGGGATGATTAAAAGAGCACAACGGTCTTATGGACAGATATTTACAGTATCAGGCGTTATTGCTGGTTTTCGTAAATCAGCCTTGCATCAAGTGGGGTACTGGAGCAATGACATGGTTACAGAAGACATTGATATTAGCTGGAAGCTACAGCTCGCAGGCTGGTCTATCTACTTTGAACCGAATGCTTTATGTTGGGTGCTCATGCCAGAAACCCTAGAAGGCCTTTGGAAACAAAGATCCCGATGGGCGCAAGGCGGCACAGAAGTGCTACTCCGTTACTTTAATAAATTATTTCGCTGGTCTTCACGAGGCATGTGGCTTTTATACAGTGAATGTTTAATCAGCGTCATCTGGGCCTTCTTAATTCTGATGCATTTAATCTATGCTCCGTTTGAATTACTGACAGAGTCCACGCGACAATCATTACATGATTTAAGCCCTAGTTGGACAAGCATGCTCTTAAGCTTGACCTGTCTTATTCAGTTTGGAGTCAGTTTATTTATCGATTCACACTACGAAGAAAAAACCGGTGGCGTTGCAAAATATTATTATTGGATGGTCTGGTATCCAATTGTGTACTGGTTAATGAATGTCGGTACCACTATATTGGGGTCCATTAAAGCAGTACTAAAGAAACGGGGACAACGTGCTATTTGGGTGACAGTTGATAGAGGTTTAAGACATAAATGAGAGCTTACATCATCAATGCCCCCCAATTACAAAGTATACAAAAACGCCTAGGTGCTTTTTTCGCTTGGCTAATCTGTTGGACCATGTGGATTTATTTATTAATCCCTTTAGTCACTTTAACCAGCTGGGTATTGGGCGACAAAAAAATGATCAATGAAATGCGTTGGTTTGGTGGTTACAAAAGTCTTTTAGAACTTTTAGAGATCTACTTTATAACCCTATTAATCATGGCAGGGCTTTGGATTGTATGGATTATCTATAGAAACCTGTTAACCCGTTATATTAAAAAGACGGCTAAAACAGTTGTGACCGACGAAGACATTTGTGAGTTTTATCAAGTTAAAAACACGGAGCTCCAAAACTGCAGAAACGCGAAACTCATCACCGTGTTTTATGATGATCGAGGCCATATCGTGCAATTGGCTAATCACATAACCCCCAACCATTAACTTGGGTAAATTCGAAATTATAATGGTAACCCTTTGGGGGATTTAAACCGAAAAATTCGGTTTATTTGCACAAAAAACAAGCACATCTCACTTTCGATCCCACTCTCTTATCTGGGTTCTTGAAGAACCTAATCACATACATATGCTAACCCAAACTAACAACCATCAACATATCAATAAATTACCTATTTGTAGCGAATTTCGTCTCACAACCTAACTAATCTGGCTCGTTTAATGCATTGTATTAGTGATACTCCAGATTTTAGACATTTCAGATGCTCTATGAAATCACTTTATGCAATAACATGACTGAGGTTGAAAAATAATATGGTTTTTCACGACAATGCTGAAGCAGCTTTACACAAAGCTTTTAATATTGATGCTTCAATAGCGCAGATATCCCATTGGTTACCCGCTCAAGGTCCTCTAAAAGATTTCATTCATCACAACACATTACATGCCGTACAAGACCACCCCTTTCATGAGGGAGTGGCTATTGCTGCCAAAATTTTTGGCGCACGAAGTTATTTAGCCCTCGAGTACTATCAAAATTTATATCAAGAAGGCCGTATTAAACAAAATGCGCTGACTTGGGCATTAGATCACGCAGGTTGTGACGCGAAAACTCAAGAAAAACTTAAAATCAGTCTTTTTGACCAAGACCCAACGGGGCATTACCCCCCTGTTTCTTTAGCCAACCAAGGTATAAGAACGTCTTGGCTAACCCATTTAGAGTTTGATCTTAACTCACAAGTTCACCCTGTATTATTCAGACTCCTAAGCAACTTTCTTGATCAAGGTATTAGTCGATGGAGTTTACCTAAAGAAGGAGAACATTTTTGGGCATGTATCACACGTTTGGCGCAAAATAGTTTAATTCCACTCTATCCTCTCAATGAACCGTTTGTCCTTAATTTATTGAACAAATCACCGGATGATGTGATTAACATCTGTTTAAATAAAATAGTCGGTGATGAAACTCTCTACGAACAATATTTATTAGAAATGCTACTGGGTCATCCAGGCTGGTCTGGGATGGTGTGTGTCATCGAACGAAATCCCAAAACCCTCCTTGCCTATCGAGAAATTTCTCTTAAAGAATTGATAGCCATTGAACTTTGCTTAGAACTAGCGTTTTTAATCAAGAAAAAGGGGCATGAATTCCCTACAATTTCAGAAGTGTCACATCCAGAAAACACACCTTTAATCAAAGAAGGTGCCATTAGCCCTAAAATTCCATTACGCTTAAAAGTATGGCATGAAGCCATGGAATGGTCTTTACACAGTGAGCTATTACTTGCCCTTAAAAACAGTAAACCAATAAAACCCAACCCGAATCTACCATTAGCACAAGCCTTATTCTGTATCGATGATAGAGAGTGCTCTATTCGCAGAAACTTAGAGGAAGTAAACCCCGCCATTGAAACATTTGGTGCGGCAGGTTTTTTTGGTATTGATTTCTTCTACCAAGGTTTGGATGATGCCTATCCTGTTGCACAGTGCCCAAACATCATTACCCCAAAGCACTTAATTACAGAATCG